>JANXWR010000309.1 GCA_025351025.1 Burkholderiales bacterium
ATGCCGCCCGAGAGCTGCCACGGGTACTTGCCCTCGAAGCCCTTCAGGCCGACGCGTTCGAGGTGTTCAAACGCGACCGCGCGCGCCTTCGCTTTGGTCAGGCCGTGAATCTCAAGTGGCAGGCAGCAATTGCCGAGCACGGTACGCCAAGGGAACAGCGCAGGCGCCTGGAACACATAGCCGTAGGCACGCGCGAGCCGCGCGTCGCGCGTGCTCTGGCCGTTCACGCGCACGACGCCCGCGGTGATCTGCTCGAGGTCGGCGATCACGCGCAGCAGCGTCGTCTTGCCGCAGCCCGAGGGCCCGATCAGCGAGATGAACTCGCCCTCGCCGATCGTCAGGCTGACGTCGGCGAGCGCCGTGACCGTGTGCTCCCTGGCGGGATAGACGACCGAGACGCCTTGGACTTCGACGGTGGCGGGAGAGAGAGAAGTCGACAAAGGCGGGCTCGGGTTCAGGCGTTCACACGCGCCGGGTTGTTCGGGTGCGTGGTCCAGTTGGCGTAGCTGCCCTCCACCATGCGGCCGGTGCGCGCATCGATCTCGCCCGGCTGCAAGGCGAACATCGTGATGCAGTCCGGCACCGGGCAAACCGAGACGCAGAGGTTGCAGCCGACGCATTCGGCATCGATCACCTCGAAGTGACGTCGGCCGTCCTTGGTCGCCGTGATCGCCTGGTGCGAGGTGTCTTCGCACACCACGTGGCAACGGCCGCACTGGATGCACAGGTCCTGGTCGATGCGCGCCTTCTCGACGTGGTTGAGGTCGAGCGCGTTCCAGTCGACGATCGACGGCACGGCGCGGCCGCGGAACGCCTCGATGTTCGCGAAGCCCTTGCTGTCCATGTATTCCGAGAGGCCGCTGCACAGGTCTTCGACGATCTTGAAGCCGTAGGTCATCGCCGCGGTGCAGACCTGCACGTTGCCGGCGCCTAGCGCGATGAATTCGGCCGCGTCCTTCCAGGTCTCGATGCCGCCGATGCCGGAAATCGGCAACCCCGCCATCGCCGGCGTGCGCGCGATCTCGGCCACCATGGCGAGAGCGATCGGCTTCACCGCCGGGCCGCAATAGCCGCCGTGCGAGCCGGTGCGGCCGGTGTGCGGATGGATCAGCAGCTTGTCGAGGTCGACGCCCATCACCGAGTTGACGGTGTTGATCAGCGAGACCGCGTCGGCGCGGCCACGATGCGCCGCCAGCGCCGGCGGCTTGATGTCGGCCACGTTCGGCGTGAGCTTGACGATCACCGGCAGCCTCGTGTAGTGCTTGCACCAGGCCGTGACCATCTCGATGTACTCGGGCACCTGGCCGACCGCCGAGCCCATGCCACGCTCGCTCATGCCGTGCGGGCAGCCGAAGTTGAGCTCGACGCCGTCGCAGCCGGTGTCGCGGACCATGCGCAGGATCGCCTTCCAGGCATCTTCTTCGCACGGCACCATCAGCGAGACGACGACGGCGCGGTCGGGCCAGTTGCGCTTCACCCGGGCGATCTCGCCAAGGTTGACCTCGAGCGGCCGATCCGTGATGAGCTCGATGTTGTTGAAGCCGATCAGGCGCCGGTCCTGCGAATAGAGCGCCGCGTAGCGCGGCCCGTTGACGTTGACGATCGGCGGCCCCGCTTCGCCCAGCGTCTTCCAGACCACGCCCCCCCAGCCGGCCTCGAAGGCGCGCACGACGTTGTATTCCTTGTCGGTCGGCGGCGCCGAAGCGAGCCAGAACGGGTTCGGACTCTTGATGCCGGCAAAGGTGCAGCTCAGGTCGGCCATGGCGATGGGATTCCTTTTGTCGATCCGGCGTGACGCTCAGGCCGCGGCGCGGCGAAGTCGCGTGAACGGCTTGCCTACACGCGCGATGCCGAGGGCGCGGTCGATCGAATGGGCGGCGATCTTGCCGTGCTCGACCGCCTCGACCGTCAGGTCCTGGCCGCCCCAGGTGCAGTCGCCGCCGGCCCAGACCCTGGCATGCGAGGTGCGCCCTTGCGCGTCGACCTCGATGCGACCGCCGCGTACCGCGAGCGTCGTCAGCATCGGATCGACGAGCACCAGCGTCTGGCCGATCGCCTTCAGCAGCGTGTCGGCGGCGAGGCTCCAGTGCCGGCCGGTCGACTCGAGCTTGCCGCCCACGTCCTGCACGCCGACGAAGGTCGCACCCGCGACGTGGCCCTCGGGCGCGTCGAGGCTCTTCAGGACGCTCCAGGTGCGGATCGTCACGCCGTTCAGCTGCGCCAATTCGCGCTCGTAGGTCGACGCCGGCATGCGCTCCAGGTCGCGCCGATAGACGATGGTCACCTCCTCGGCGCCGAGCTTCTTCGACTGCACGGCGGCGTCGATCGCCGTCATGCCGCCGCCGATGACGACGACGCGCCGGCCGACCGGCAGAGCCGCGTAGTCGCTCGCCTGGCGCAGGCCGGCGATGAAGCCGATCGCGTTGCCGACGCCGCCCGTGTTCTCGCCGGCGAGGCCGAGGGCGTTGACCCCGCCGAGGCCGAGGCCGATGAAGACCGCGTCGTACTGCATCTCCAGGTCGGCCAGCATGACGTGCTCGCCGAGCGCCTGTCCGCAGCGCATCTCGATGCCACCGATCGAGAGCAGCCAGGCAATCTCCTTCTGCGCGAAGTCGTCGGTGGTCTTGTAGGTGGCCAGGCCGTATTCGTTCAGGCCGCCCGGCAACGGCTGCGCCTCGAACACGGTCACGTCATGCCCGAGCATCGCCGCACGATGCGCGCAGGCGAGGCCGGCCGGCCCGGCGCCGACGACGGCGATGCGTCGGCCGGTCGGCGCCGCACGCGTGAACATCGGCGTGCCCGGCGCGACGAAGTACGCATCGGTCGCGTGCCGCTGCAGAAGGCCGATCTCGACCGGCTTGTCCTCGTTGGTGTTGCGCACGCAGGCCTGCTCGCACAGCACCTCGGTCGGGCAGACGCGCGCGCACATGCCGCCGAACACGTTGGCCTCGAGGATGGCGCGCGCCGCGCCGCGCAGGTTCTTCTCGCCGATGCGGCGCACGAACGACGGAATGTCGATGCCGGTCGGGCAGGCGGCGACACAGGGCGCGTCGTAGCAGTAGTAGCAGCGCTCGGCCTCGATCAGCGCCTGCACCGGCGTCAGCGGCGGATGCGCGTCGCCGAAGTTCTCGCGGTACTGGGCGGCGGAAAGCCGGCCGGCCTTGACGTCGGGGCCGGCCATCAGCGGTCCCTCCGGCTCTTGTCATCCTGAGCGGAGCGAAGGATCTCGACGCCGATGAGGCCCTTCGCTTCGCTCAGGGTGACAAGGATGGGCCTCATCAGGCGGCGCGCGCGACGGCGTGCGGCGCGTGCCGCTCGGCCTGGCGCTTCAGCGCGTCGAACATCGGCGCGAACGCCGGGCGCTTGACGTAGCGGCCTGCCCCGCGTTGCGTGCGCAGCTCGCCGTCCTGCCAGACGATCCTGCCCTGCGAGAGCGTGACCTTGGCGAGCCCGGTCACCTTGCGGCCCTCGAAGACGTTGTAGCCGACGCGCGAGATGCTGCCGGCGGTGGTGATCGTCTTCGTCGCCGTCGGATCCCAGACGACGAGGTCGGCGTCGCTGCCGGCGGCGATCGCGCCTTTGCGCGGATAGAGGTTGAAGATCTGCGCCGCGTTGGTCGAGGTGACGCGAACGAATTCGTTCGGCGTCAGCCGGCCCGAATTCACGCCGGCGTCCCACAGCACCGACATGCGGTCCTCGACGCCGGCGCACCCGTTCGGGATCTTGCTGAAGTCGTCCTTGCCGACGCCCTTCTGCTCGCCGCAGAAGGCGCAGTGGTCGGTGGCCGTCGTCTGCAGGTGGCCGGCGGCGAGCGCGCCCCAGAGCGCGTCCTGGTGACGCTTGGCGCGAAACGGCGGGCTCATGACGTGCGCCGCGGCGATGTTCCAGTCGGGGTTGAGGTAGACCGAGTCGTCGATCGTCAGGTGACCGGCGAGCACCTCGCCGTAGACGCGCTGCCCCTTGGTGCGGGCGCGGATGATGGCGGCCACCGAGTCCTCGCTCGACACGTGGACGATGTAGAGCGGCGTGCCCAGCACCTCGGCGATGCGGATCGCGCGCTCCGCGGCTTCGGCCTCGACCGCGGGCGGGCGCGACAGCGGATGTCCCTCGGGGCCGGTGATGCCGGCGGCGACCAGGCGCTTCTGCATTTGGAACACCAGCTCGCCGTTCTCGGCATGCACCGTCGGCAAGGCGCCGAGCTCGAGGGCACGGGTGAAGCTGTTCACCATGACCTCGTCGTTGGCCATGATCGCGCCCTTGTAGGCCATGAAGTGCTTGAAGCTGTTCACGCCGTGCTCATGCACCAGCGTGCCCATGTCGGCGTGCACGCTGTCGTCCCACCATGTCACGGCGACGTGAAAGCTGTAGTCGGCGGCCGATTTCTCGGCCCAGCCGCGCCAGTTCTTCCACGCCTCCATGAGCGGCTGCTGCGGGTCGGGGATGACGAAGTCGATGATCATCGTCGTGCCGCCGGAGACGCCGGCCGAGGTGCCGGTGTAGAAGTCGTCCTTGGTCACCGTGCCCATGAAGGGCAGCTCCATGTGCGTGTGCGGATCGATGCCGCCGGGCATGACGAGGGCGCCGCCGGCGTCGACGACGGTCGTTCCCGCCGGCGCCTGCAGGCCAGGACCGACGGCGCGGATCAGCCCGCCTTCGCACAGCACATCGGCCGGCACGCTGTTCTCGGCATTGACGACGATGCCGCCACGGATCAATACGCTGTTCATGATCGAATCCTCTGGATTTGCATTGCTTCGATGTCGTCTATCGCTTTTGTCAGCTTCTCACGCAACGGCGACCGTCTCGGCGCTCTTGCCGACCACGGGCAGCTCGTTGGCCTTGGCCAGCATGGCCTGGAACAGCACGTTGCCGCCGGCCTCGATCCACTCGGGCTTGGCGTCTTCGATCTCGTTGTGGCTGATGCCGCCGACGCAGGGCACGAAGATCATCGCCGTCGGCGTCACCGTGCTCATGTAGCAGGCGTCGTGGCCGGCGCCCGATACGATCTCGCGCGTCGAGTAGCCCAGGCGCTTCGCCCCCGAGCGAACCATCTCGACGCAGCTCTCGTCGAAGTGCACGCAGTCGTACTGGAAGATCTGCTTCAGGTCGTGCTCGAGCCGGCTGGCTGCGGCGATTCTCGCCACGCCTTCCCTCAGCTCGGCGTCCATCTGCGCCAGCTCGTCGTTGATCGGGCAGCGGAAGTCGACGGTCAGGAAGACCCGGCCGGGAATGACGTTGCGCGAGTTCGGGTAGCTGTTGATCATGCCGACCGTCGAGACGGCGAGCGGCGCATGCTTGAGGCCGATCTCGTTGACGAGCTGGATCACCCTGGCGGCGCCGAGCAGCGCGTCGCGCCGCACCGGCATCGGCGTCGGCCCGGCGTGCGACTCCTGGCCGGTCAGCGTCAGCTCGTACCAGCGCTGGCCCTGCGCATCGGTGACGACACCGATCGTCTGCCCTTCGTGCTCGAGAATTGGACCCTGCTCGATGTGCGTCTCGAAGAAGGCGTGCACCGGGCGCTTGCCCATCGGCTCGTTGCCGAGGTAGCCGATCCGCGCCAGCTCCTCGCCGATCGTCTTGCCTTGCTGATCGGTTCGCGAGTGGCCGTATTCGAGCGAGAACACACCGGCGTAAACGCCGGAGCCGACCATGGCCGGAGCGAAGCGCGACCCTTCCTCGTTCGTCCACACCGAGGCCTCGATCGGCCGCTCGGTCTCGATCCCCAGGTCGTTGAGGGTGCGGATCACTTCCAGGCCGGCGAGGACGCCGTAGACGCCATCGAAGCGGCCGCCGGTCGGCTGGCTGTCGAGGTGGCTGCCGGTGCCGACCGGTGCCAGGCTGTTGTTGCGCCCGGGCCGGCGCGCGAAGATGTTGCCCATCTGGTCGATCTTGATGCCGCAGCCGGCGTCCTTGCACCACTGCACGAACAGGTCGCGGCCCTCCTTGTCGAGATCGGTCAGGGTCAGGCGGCAGACGCCGCCCTTCGGCGTAGCGCCGATCCGGGCCATTTCCATCAGGCTAGCCCACAGGCGATCGCCGTTTATTCTCAAGTCATTCATCGCGCACTCCTCGTCGGTTCGGCAGATCCCCGGTTATGCCCGCTTCGCGGGCGCCCGTCCAGCGGTGCCATGCCGGAGATTTCAGCACGAAGGGTGCCAGCCGGCCGGATGGCGCCTCATGCGACGGGCGAGCGCACATGCTCGGGACGCACGCCCATGCCGAGCAGGCGGGCGAACAGCCGCTGCAGCGCCGGCACCGCCGTCAGCAAGCGCATGGGCAGAGGCACGCGCAGCTCGGCCCCGGCGCTGGTGCTCATGACGGGGACGAGCACGTTATTCTGGATCGTCACCTGCATCGCCTGCGTCGCCTTGGTCGACCAGAGACGGCGCTGGCGCACGGTGTCGAGATCGGCCTCGGTGACCATGCCGGCACGGAGCTTTTCGGCGAGCAGGTTGGCCGCGGCGACCGCGTCCTGGATCGCCAGGTTGATGCCGACGCCGCCGACCGGCGACATCGCGTGCGCCGCGTCGCCGATGCAGAGCAGGCCCGGCCTCGACCAGTGCAGCAGGCGATCGACGGCGACGGTGAGCAGCTTGACGTCTTGCCACGAACGAACGTCGCCGATGTGCGGCGCGAGCAGCGGCGCGGTGGCCACGACCTGGCGGCGAAAGACCTCGATGTCCTGGCGCTGCAGCGCCTCGGCGCCGCCCTTGGGGATGACGAAGGCGCACTGCCAAGAGTCGCCGCGGTCGATGGTGACGACGAAATGGCCCGGGGCGACGCGAGCCAGCGCCGAGTCCTCGCCCGCCGGATCGCGGCCGACGCGGAACCAGAGCACGTCGATCGGCACGCCGAGGCCCTCGACCGCCAGGCCGGCCGCCGCGCGCACCGTCGAATGGCGGCCGTCGCAGCCGATCGTGCAGTCGGCGCGGACCTCGAAGTCGCCCTGTGGCGACGTGCCGCGGACGCCGGCGACGGGGCCGTCGGCCTCGACGATCAGGCCCGTCACGTTGGCCTGCATCGTCAGCGTGAACGCCGGCAGCGCACGGGCTCGGCCGGACAGGAAATCGAGGAACTCCCACTGCGGCATCATGGCGATGAAGGCGTAGCGCGCCGGCAGGCCGCCGAAGTCGCCGAGCTGGACTCGCTCGGCGCCGAACACGCCGCCCACGATGCGGAGCTTCTGGTGCGGCCGCTCCAGGAAATCGTCGAGCAGTCCCAGCTCGTCCATGATGCGCAGCGTCGACGGATGCACCGTGTCGCCGCGAAAGTCGCGCAGGAAGTCGCCGTGCTTCTCGAGCACGACCGTCTTCACCCCGGCACGCGCGAGCAGGTAGCCGAGCATCATTCCCGCGGGGCCGCCGCCGACGATGCAGCACTGCGTACGGGTCGGGTTCGGTTCGCTGGCCATGGTCATGCGCCTCAGGCGCCGTCGAAGGCGTCGAGGACGTTGCCGGCGTTGACGCCGAGCGCCTCGGATGCGTAGCCGCCCTCCAGTATGAGGACGGTGGGCAGGCCGGGGCGGGCCAGCCTCTCGCCCAGGCGGCTGAAGTCGCTCGAAGCGAGGGCGAAGGTCGAAATCGGATCGTCGGCGAAGGTGTCGAGGCCCAGCGAGACGACGAGGGCGTCGGCGCGATGCCGCGCGATCCTGTCGCAGGCCACGTCGAGCGCGGCGAACCACTCGGCCGCCGAAGCACCGGCCGGCAGCGGCAGGTTCAGATTGGATCCTTCGCCGGGGCCGCTGCCGGTCTCGTCGGCATGGCCGAGGTAGAACGGGTACTCGGTGCGCGGATCGCCGTGCAGGCTGGCGAAGAGGACGTCGGCGTGGTCGTAGAAGATGCTTTGCGTGCCGTTGCCGTGGTGGTAGTCGACGTCGAGGATCGCGACCCGGGCGCAGCCGCCGGCGAGCAGCGACTGCGCCGCCACCGCCGCGTTGTTGAGGAAACAGTAGCCGCCCATGAAGTCGGCGCCGGCATGGTGGCCGGGCGGCCGCGTCGCGCAGAAGGCGCTGCGCGCGCCAGACGACGACACCAGGCGGGCGGCGCTGGCCGCGGCATCGGCGCCGGCCTTGGCCGCGGCCCAGGTGCCGGCGACCAGCGGGCTGCCGTTGTCCATCGAATAGAGGCCGAGCCGGGCCGTGAAGTTGGCCGGCTCGAGGTCGCTGCGCAGGGTGCGCACCGGCCACACCGAGGGAAACGGCTGACGCTCGGCGTTGGCCGGATCGATGGCCAGCCACTCTGCCCAGGCGTTGGCCAGAAACGCCAGGTAGCGCGGTGTGTGCACCTGCGCGAGCGCGTCGGCGCTGTCCACATCCGGCGCGCGCACCTCATGGCCGCGCGCCGTCAGCTCGCGCAGCACCCGTTCCGCGCGAGCCGGCGACTCGAAGCACGGCACGCGATCGCCGCGAAAGAACTCGTAGGCCGGCGCGTGCAGCACGTGCTCCGGCGAGAAGAAAGTGATCACGACCCGATGCCGGTGCGACGACGGACGCTCATCGCTGCGCCGGCGGCACGGCGCGAAGCGAGGCGGCGAAGGCGTCGTGCGCCGCCGCATCGACCGGCCGGTGCCGGACTATCGTGCTCGCCGGATAGTGGCCGAGGAAGTTGTCGCCCTTCCGGCGCTGCGCCGGGCGGATCGGCCGCGGCACGAAGCCGCCACCGCAGTTCGGGCAGACGTCGTGCAATACCGACTCGACGCAATCGGCGCAGAAGGTGCATTCGAAGCTGCAGATGCGCGCTTCGGCCGACGCGGGCGGCAGCGCTGTGTCACAGTGTTCGCAGGTCGGTCGCAGTTGCAGCATGGCGGCTACGGATGATGAATCGCGTCATCGAGCGTAGCAGGCCCTCGGCCCGGTTCGCCACACCGGCGATTCACTAACATCGACGCCGACACGGCCAAAGCGCCGCGAGGGAGACAGGCGATGGATTCGAAAGGCCGCTACACCGACGGGCTCGGCAATTTCAACGGCGGCGCCCTCGCCAGAGACGTGCTCATCGCCGTCGTCGTGCTCGTCCTGCTCGTCTGGGTCTGGCCGCTGCGCACGGTGCCGACCGGGCACCGTGGCGTGATCACGGTAGGCGGCGCGATCCGCGGCATCGAGAACGAAGGCTTCCTGCTCGTCTGGCCCTGGCAGCGGCTCGACATCTTCAACATCCGCGCCGAGGAGGCGACCGTCGAGGGCGCCGAGGGCAACACCAGCGACACCCAGCCGGTCAAGGTGAGCCTGACGGTGCGCTACAGCATCCAGACCGACCGGGTCGCCGAGGTGTTCGAGAAGTACAGCCACGACGGCAACCTGCAGTCCTACGTGCAGACGGCGACGCAGGAGGTGTTCAAGGCGGTGACCGCCAAGTACACCGCGCCCGACCTGATCGCGCAACGCAGCCTGGTGTCGAGCGACATCGTCACCGGCTTGCGCGCCAAGCTGATCGTCTACGGGGCGCAAGTCATCAACGTCGACATGCGCAACTTCGCGTTCTCGTCCGACTACATGGCGGCCATCAACCAGAAGGTGACGCAGGAGCAGTTGCGCCTGGCCACCGAGAACAAGGTGCTGACGGTGCAGGCCGAGCAGAAGCAGAAGGTTGCAGTCGCCGAAGCCGAGGCGACCGCGCTGAAGGCCAAGGCCGATGGCGAGGCCTATGCCAACCTGAAGGTCGCCACCGCCCAGGCCGAGGCGCTGAAGATCCAGAACGCGGCGCTGGCGCAGAACCGCGACGTGCTCGAGTTGCGCCGCATCGAGGTGGAGAAGATCAAGGCCGAGCACTGGAACGGCGCCCTGCCGACCTCGGTCTACGCCGGCGCGCCGATCCCCTTCTTCAACGTGCAGCCGACGCTGCCGGCGAAGTAGGCCTCGTCCGCGCCTTCACTTGCCCTTCTTCTGCTTGTCGAACTTGCGCCAGTAGGCGAACTCGTCTTCGTGGAACTCGATGTCGAGCTCCATGACGCGCGCCTGCAGCCGCTCCTGCAGGTCGGCCACCGCCTTGTTGTAGACGAGCGGCCCGATCTCCTCGAGAAAAAAGCCGAGCAGCGCCGCCGCGGCGACGTTGCCGATGCGCTCTTCCATGTTCTCGTGGAAGTAGCGCTCGATCGAGGCCATCGCCTCCTTGCGCGCCTCTTTGGAAATCTCGATCGTCATCGTCTGCTCCGCTCGAAGTCTGGCGAAATTGTGCGGCTCAGCCGGCCCGCATCGGCTTGCTGAGAAACGCCGAGCCGGCGAGCACGAAGCGCCAAGGCAGATCCTGCGACTTGCTGATGCCGATGCGTGCGCCGCTGGCCACCTTGAACATCGCGTCAACACCCTGCGGGACCAGGCGAAACGGCGGCCGGTCGAAGCGCAGGCCGTTCATCGCATGCATCACGCCGAGCGCCTGGCAAAGCCGGCCCGGCCCCGAGCAGAGCAGCCGCAGCTCCTG
The DNA here is from genome assembly GCA_025351025.1 of Burkholderiales bacterium. Classification (GTDB taxonomy): domain Bacteria; phylum Pseudomonadota; class Gammaproteobacteria; order Burkholderiales; family Burkholderiaceae_C; genus Schlegelella_A. Next base: position 10,416 of record JANXWR010000309.1, read on the forward strand.
CTGGCCGCGCCGCTCGCGCATGGCGGCGACGCCTCGCGTCGGCTCGATGGCGCGGATCAGTACACCGGCACCGTGACCGGCGCGCATGCAGACGACGTTCAGGCACCAGTGCAGGCCGTACGAGCGGTAGACGTAGGCGCGGCCCGACGGGCCGAACATCACGGCGTTGCGCGGCGTCTGGCCGCCGAAGGTGTGCGAGGCCGGCTCGCTCTCGTCGTAGGCCTCGGTCTCGACGATGCGGCCGCCGACGCCCGACACGAACAGGCTCGTGCCGATGAGCGCGCGTGCGACCTCGATCGAAGTCGCATCGAAGTCGATGGTCGTCATCGCGGAAGGATAGCCAGCCGCCCTGCCTCGATAGAATTCGCGCCTTCTGCGAGGTGCGCTCCGTTGCTCTCCGATCGCCGCAAGGTCCTACCGCAATACCTGTTGCCCAAGCGCGGCCTGACCGCCTTTGCCGGCCGCGTCGCATCGCGCGAGCGCGGCGCGACCACGACGCGCCTCGTGCGCTGGTTCGTGCGCAAGTACGGCGTCGACATGAGCGAGGCGGCCAACCCCGACGTCGCTTCCTACGCCAGCTTCAACGACTTCTTCACGCGCGCCCTCAAGCCCGGTGCGCGCCCGCTCGCCGGCGCCGACCTGGTCTGTCCGGTCGACGGCACGATCAGCCAGTTCGGCGCGATCGAGAAAGACCAGATCCTGCAGGCCAAAGGCCATCGCTATTCGACGACGGCGCTGGTCGGCGGCGACCGGGCGCTGGCCGAACGCTTTCAGGACGGCAGCTTCGCCACGCTCTACCTGAGCCCGAAGGACTATCACCGCATCCACATGCCCTGCGACGGCGTGCTGACGCGCATGATCGACGTGCCCGGCGCCTTCTTCTCGGTCAATCCGACGACGGCGCGCGGCGTGCCGGGCCTGTTCGCGCGCAACGAGCGCGTCGTCTGCGTGTTCGAGTCGAAGGCGGTCGGCAGCTTCGTGCTCGTGCTCGTCGGCGCGACCATCGTCGGCAGCATGGCCACGGTGTGGCACGGCATCGTTAATACGCCGCGAGTGCGCCGCGTGCGCGAATGGAACTACAGCGACGGCAAGGTCGCCTTGCGAACGGGCGAGGAAATGGGCCGCTTCATGCTCGGCTCGACCGTCGTGCTGTTGTTCGGCGAGAGTGCCGGGCTTGCCTTCAATCCGGCCTGGCAGCCGGGGCGGGCGATCCGGCTCGGCGAGGCGATGGCCACGAAGCGCGGTTGAAGATGCGTGCGGTCTTCGTCGACGCCAACCCGACCCTGCGCTCGCTTGCGGAGCGGATCGGCGCGGCGTCGATGCCGGCGCTCGAGCTTTCCTATGGCTCGGCCGACATCGCACCGGACAAGCTGCCCGAAGCGCTCGCGGACGCCGCGATCGCCGTCATCGACCACACCGCCTTGCCGATCGATATCGCGCGCCGTTGCACCGGCTTGCGGCACGTCGTCTTCCTCGGCACCGGTGCACGCAGCTACATGGATCCGGAAGCGCTGGCCGAGCTCGGCATTGCGGTTCACATCATCAAGGGCTACGGCGACACGGCCGTCGCTGAATGTGCGATCGGCCTGCTCTTCGCCGCGGCGCGCGGCTTCGCGGTGATGGACCGCGGCATGCGCGACGGCCGGTGGCTGCGCACGGAAGGAATGCAGCTCACCGGCAAGACGCTCGGCCTGATCGGCTTCGGCGGCATCGGCGCCGAAGTGGCGCGCCTCGCCCTCGGCATCGGCATGAAGGCCCTGGCCTGGAACCGCACGCCGAAGTCGCACGGCGGCGTCGAGTTCGTGTCGATCGAGCGACTGCTCGCCGAAAGCGACGCGGTCTCCCTGCACCTGCTGCTCGACGACGAGACGCGCGGCCTGCTCTCACGCGAGCGCATCGCCGCGATGCGGCCCGGCGCGATCCTCGTCAACACCGCGCGGGGCGCGCTCGTCGACGAGGCAGCGATGGTCGAAGCCTTGCGCTCAGGCCGGCTCGGCCATGCGGCGCTCGATGTGTTCGACGTCGAGCCGCTGCCCGCCGGCCACGTGCTCGCGACCTTGCCCAACGTCACGCTGTCAGCGCACTCCGGATTCCGCACGCCCGAGGCGAACGAGCGGCTGATCGAGGCCGCCTTCGCACATTGCCGGCGGATCCTGGCCGGAACCGACGTCTAGAACTCGTACTTCACCCGCATCGTGAACATGTTGCCGCGCTGCGCATAGGTCTTGCCTGCCAGGTAGGCGGCCTGCCACTGAACGGTGCCCGGACCCGCGGGAATGGACCCGAACAGCGCCGGCCCGGCCCGATGCGATTGCGCCTCGTGCGGCAGCCAGTGGTCCCAGGGTCCGACCTCGCCGAAGCCTTGCGCACCGACGTGCAGCCAGCGCCTCCACCGGTAGCGCAGCTGCCACTGGTAGCTCAGCTCGGTCGGTTGCGCCGACAGCGCGCCGAAGCCGCGCTCGAAGAAGACGTTGAGGTTGAGCTGAGTGCGGCCGACGTCGGTCTGCAGGGCCGGGCCGAAGTCCAGGGCGTAGCCCGAGGCCGGATGCTGCGGCCGGATCAGCTGGGTGTGGATCCCCAGGTCGAACGGATACTGGCCCTGCGTGAGCAGGACATCGTTCTGCCAGTTCAAGGTGTCCAGGTGGGTCGCGAACTTCGACGCACCGACGTAGCTCGCGAGGAGCTCGGTGTACCAGCGACCGTTGACGTTCCAGCCGAGGCCGACTTCGGGCCAGGCGACTTCGGAAGAGCCGCGTGGCTTGACCGTCCAGTAGCGGAAGTCGACCGTCTTCACGCCCGGGTCGTCGTAGACGGTGACGACGTAGTAGCCCGGCTCGGCGTGGACCGTGCCGCAGCAGAGCGCCGCGAGCGCGACGAGCCTGCGCATGACGATGGCGGCGCGCAGCTTCAACATCAATGCAGCACCGCGACGTCGGCGCCTGGCGGACGCCGGCCCGCCGACCAGGTGGCCGACCATTGCAGGAACTCGCTTACCGGCATCGGGCGGCCCATGTGGAAGCCCTGCGCCTGGTCGCAATGCAGCTCGCGCAGCATGTTCCAGACCTGCAGGTTCTCCACGCCCTCGGCGACGACGACGATGCCCAGGTTGTGCGCCAGGTCGATGGTCGAGCGGACGATCATCGCGTCGTCGGCATCGGTCTGCATGTGGCGCACGAAGGATTGGTCGATCTTCAGCTCATCGACTGGCAGTCGCTTCAGGTAGGCGAGCGACGAATAGCCGGTGCCGAAGTCGTCGATCGAGAGCTTGAAGCCGATCGCGCTGAGCCGGTCGAGCGTGACCAGGGCGCGCTGCGGATCGTCCATCATCGCGCTCTCGGTGATCTCGAGGCAGAAGGCCCGCGCCGGCGCGCGGCGGCGCGCCAGCACGGCCTCGAATTTCTGCGGCAGCTCGGGGTCGAGCAGGTCGCGCGTCGAAAGGTTCACCGACAGCACCAGCTCGATGCCTTCTTCGGCGAGCGTGCGCGAGTGGCAGGCGGCGGCGTCGAAGACCCACATCGTCAGCGCACGAATGAAGCCGGTCTGCTCGGCGAACGGAATGAACTCGGCCGGCGGCACCAGGCCGCGCCGCGGATGCAGCCAGCGCACCAGCGCCTCGGCGCCGACGACCTGACCGGTCTCGAGCGCGAGCTTGGGCTGGAGGTACAGGCACAGCTCATCGCGCTCGACGGCCTGTCGCAGCTCGCTGATCAGGGTCAGCGTCTGCGCGCTGGCGACGTCGACCGAAGGGTCGTACATCAGCGGGCCGGTGCCGCGGCTCTTGGCTGCGTACATGGCGACCTCGGCGCGATTGAGAAGGGCATCGCCGTCATCGGCATGCTCGGGCCAGCAGGCGATGCCGATGCCGGCGCCCATGTCGACGTGGTGCTCTTCGAGCATCAGCGGCGCCTGGAACGACTGCTCGATCCGCCTGGCCACCGAGAGCGCGAGCTCGGCGTCGCCGGCGCGCAGCAGCACGCCGAACTCGTCGCCGCTCAGCCGGGCGACGAGGTCGCCTTCGCGCACCAGCTGCCGGCTCAGGCGCTCGGCCACCTGGACCAGCAGCAGGTCGCCGATGCGGTAGCCGAGCACGTCGTTGACGTGCTTGAAGCGGTTCAGGTCGAGCATGAGGATGGCCACCGAGCCGTTCGATGGCGCCTGGGCGATCGCCTCGTTCACCGCTTCGCGGAAGCGGGCGCGGTTGGGCAAGCCGGTCAGGCTGTCCCAGTAGGCGAGCTTCAGGACCTGCGCCTGGTTCTCGGCGATGTTGATGCGCATCCGCTCGAACGACTGCGACAGCTCGCCGATCTCGTCGTGGCGCTGCATGCCGCGCATCGGCGTCGCGTAGTCGCCGCGGCCGAGCCGCTCGGCGGCGTCGGCGAGTCCACGCAGCGGCGTCGTCACGCGGCGCGCCGTGAACACGCTGCCGAGCGCGAACACGGCGATGCCCATCAGCGTGATGCCGATCAGGGCCAGCTGCAGGTCGCGCGGCAGCCGCACCGCGTCGTCGACCGAGAGCGTGAGCAAGGCGCGCACGCCGGCGCCGGCGTCGGCTTCGCGGCCCAGGCTCAGCGTCTTCACGCGCACGCCCAGCTCGTCGCCCTGCGTCGTCACCGAGCGCATCGCGGCGTCTTCGCTGCCGTCCGGCCAAGGCTGGCGCGCCAGCCCTGTGGCGCTGGCGCCGTCGAGCGTCGTCAGATTGACGGTCCACGGCTCGCTTGCCGAAGCGCGCGCGATCAGCGTCAGGTCCAGCGCCGACAGCCGCTGCATGTCGCTGGCGAGCTGTCCGTCGATCGGAAAGTCCATCAGCACCCAGCCGACGACGAGCGGCGCCCGGATCGGCACGAGCACCGCCTGGTAGGGCCGCCCCGCGCGCAACGTGATGACGCTGGCCTGGCCCGACGCCGCCGATTGCGCCGACAGCCGCTCGGCCAGCGGCAGCAGGTCACGCGCCTCGCTCGCCGTAGAGGCGCGCAGCTTGAAGTCGGTGGCCAGCAGCGCGACTTCGGTGGCGCCGATCCGCGCGCCATGGTTGGCGAGCACCGAGACGATGGTTTCGCTGTCGTTGGAGCTCACCGCCTCGCGAAATCCGTAGTCGGCGGCGAGCAGACGGGCGCCGTTGATCAGCGTCTGGGCGCGCCGATCGAGCAGGTTCTGCAGCAGCCGTTCGCCGGCCTGCAGCTTGGCCGGCAGAACCCGATGCGCGTGCTCCGACAGGCTCGCCCGCAAGGCGACGAAGCTGGCCAGCTGCACCGCCAGCAGCAGGCCGAGAAAGAGCAGGATGATGCGGCCGCCGATCGAGCGCTGCCACCAATGGCCGCGCCCGCTCATTTCGGCCGCCCGACCGTGCCGAGCGAGCTGCGTTGCTCGATGTCGGCGTTGCCGACGACCAGCGGCGTCGAGGTCGGTGGTGCGTCCTCCGCCAGCGACGAGTGCCAGACGCGCAGCCGGTAGCTGCCCGGCGCCACGCCGTCGATCTGCGCCCGACCCGAGGCCGCGCTGCGGGCGTGCAGCGGCGTATCGACGACGACCACCCAGGCCACCATCTGGTCGTGGATGTTGCAGCCCAGGACGGCGATGCCGGGCTTGTCGAACACCACCGGCTGCGCCGGCACGCCGGCATAGAGCTTGAGCTCGAAGGTCTTGACCGGCGAGAACGAATAGACGTGGTGCCGGACCGTGTCGTTGTTGGGGAACGTGACCGGCGTGCCGACGGTCACGACGCTGATCTGCGGCGTGAACTGGCGATGCACCTGCGCAATCTGCACGCCGCTCATCGGGCTGACCGGCAGCCGCCCTGCAGCCGGCTCCAGCATAACGACGGCGTCGACGAGCGGCCGGTTATCCGCGTCGGTGACGACAACGCTCACCGTCGCCGCGTGGGTGCTCTGGGTGACGGCGGCGAGGGCGAGGCAGACGAGAAGAAGGGAGACGGGGCGGAGCACGGCGGACGGCGTCGAAGGCGGGTGGCAGAAACGGCCAGGGATCGGCAATCGCTGGAACGCATCTCCACATCGGCCGATTCACCGCCGACTTGAACCGGCGATCCGCTTCGCCGGCAGTATTTCCGCCCTGGATCGCCGCTACCGTCTCGGCCAAGTCCCGAAACGCGCTTCGCTGCGGCTCAATCGAGCTTCCACTTGTTGTCGACGACCTTGACGATGACGCGGGCACGCTGGTCGAGCCCGAGGTGGTCGTTCTTCGACATGTTGACGACGCCGTTCGAGACGTGCAGGTCGTGGATGCCCTCGAGCGCCTCGCGCAGCGCGACGCGGAACTCCCGCGTGCCCGGCCTGGCCTTCTTGAGCGCGATCGGCAAGGCCTGGTTCAGCTCGAGCCAGGCGTCCCAGGTGTAGGAGCCGAAGGCCGAGACGCTGCCCGAGCCGTTGGCCGCCTCGTAGCGCTTCACGTAGTCGAGCGCCGCGACGCGCGCCGGGTGGTCGGCCGGCAGCGCTGCAGCGACGACGACCGGACTGGTCGGCACGAACATGCCTTCGATGTCCTTGCCGCCGACACGCAGGAAGTCGTTATTGGCGACGCCGTGGTTGAAGTAGACGCTGCCCTTGTAGCCGCGCTCGACCAGCGCGCGCGCCGGCAGCACCGCCGGCGTGCCCGAGGCGCCGATGACGATCATGTCGGGATTGGCGGCGACCAGCTTGACGATCTGCCCGGTGACGCTGGTGTCCCGCGGCGCGAAGCGCTCGCTGGCGACGATGCGGATGTGGCGTGCCTCGGCGAATTTCTCGAACTCGGCGTAGAAGGCCTCGCCGAGTGCGTCGTTGAAGCCGATGTAGCCCATCGTCTTCATGCCGCGCTTGGCGGCGTGCTCGAGGATGGCGAGGACCATCATCGTGTCGGTCTGCGGCGTCTTGAACATCCACGCCTTCTTGGCGCTCATCGGCTCGATGATGCGTGCCGACGAAGCGAGCGAGATGACCGGCGTCTCGCCCTCGGCGACGACGTCGATCATGGCCAGCGTGTTCGGCGTCGTGGTCGAGCCGATGATGACGTCGACCTTGTTCTCGCTGATGAGCTTCCTGGTATTTACGACCGCCGCGCTCGAGTCGCTGGCGTCGTCGAACACGACGTACTCGATCGACTGGCCGGCGATCGTCTTCGGCAGCAGAGCGATCGTGTTCTTCTCGGGAATGCCGAGCGAGACCGCCGGGCCGGTGGTCGAGAGCGTGACGCCGACCTTGATCTGCGCCATGGCCGCGAGCGGCAGTGCCGCGACGAGGCTCAGGATGAAGACGGGCGCCGAGCGGCGAAAAAATCGTGGCATGCGAGAGTCTCCTGTCATGTCGTTGTGCCTGAAATCGGTTGCAGCAAGGCCGGCAGCCGCAGGTGGCCGCGAAACCGTGCCCGATGCGCGCGCACCGGCCTGCCGGCCAGCGCATAGCCCGGAAAGCGGGCGACGAAGCGGCCGATCGCGACCTTGCCCTCGAGCCGGCCGAGACCCATGCCGACGCATTGATGGATGCCCGAGCCGAACGCGACATGGCGGTTCGGATGGCGCCCGATGTCGAGCCGGTCGGGCTCGGCAAAGGCCTCGGGGTCGCGGTTCGCGGCGCCGATGCAGAGCGTCACCTGGGTGCGCGGCGCGAGCGGCACGCCGCCGATCGCGGTGTCGCGGGTCGTGATGCGGTTGCCGAGCTGGTTTGGGCTTTCGATGCGCAGAAACTCCTCGACCGCGCTGCGGATCAGCTCGGGCTCGGCGAGGAGCCGCGCGCGCTCGCCCGGCCATTCGGCAAGCACGCGCAGACCGTTGCCGATGAGATTGGTCGTCGTCTCGTGGCCGGCGTTGAGCAGGAAGATGCAGTTGTGCAGCAGCTCGCGCGGCTGCAGCTTCTCGCCGCCGGCTTCACCCTCGATGAGACGGGTCAGCATGTCGGTCTCGGGGTCGCCGGGCGCGGCGCCGCGGCGCTCGACCAGGCCCTCCAGGTAGGCGAGCATCTCGCTCACCGCGGCGTTGCCGAGCGCGTGCTGCTCGGGCGTGGGCGCCGGCTCGAGCGCGCCGAGGATGGCCAGCGACCAGCCGCGCAAAGGCCCGCGCTCGTCGCGCGGCACGCCGAGCAGGTTGCCGATGACCTCGACCGGGATGGCGCCGCAGAAGGATTCGATGAGGTCGATCTCTTCTCCGGCGCCGCGCGCCGCCAGGGCATCGAGCAGGCCGTCGACGAGCTCGATCAGGCGCGCTTCCATCGCCGCGATGTGCTTCGGCGTCAATGCGCCGGCGATCAGTCGCCGCACCCGCGTATGCGCAGGCGGGTCGTTGAAGACCAGGCTGGTCGTGTGATGCTCGAACAGCGGGCTCGCGCCGTACTTGGGAAAGAACTCCTCGTGCTTGTCGGAGCTGAAGGCGGCCACGTCTTTGTAGACGGCGACCATGTCGGCATGGCGGGTCAGGAAGACGCCGCCGTCGGGCAAGCGCTTGACCGGCGCATGCTCGCGCAGCGCCTTGTAGGTCGGAAAAGGATCGTCGTAGAACGACCCGGGCAGGCGCTTCAGGTCGAAGCCAGCGGCCAGCGCGGCGGCCTCGCCGCTCACTTCGCGTCCTCGTCGGCCAGCTCGCGCCAGACCGCGACCATCACGGCGAGGAGCGTCGGCCCGAGAAAGAGGCCGAGCACGCCGAAGGTCTCGAGCCCACCGACGATGCCGAGCAGCGCCAGCACGAGCGGCAGTTGCGCGGCGCCGGTCATGAACACCGGGCGCACGAAATGATCGGCGACGAAGATCGCCGCGGCGCCGAAGATGCCGAGCCAGATCGCCGTCGTCGTGGCGCCCGAGGCGACCAGGAACAGCAGCACGCCGGCGAGCACGAGCATGGCGCCGAAGGGCACCAGGCCGAGCACCCCGGTGGCCAGGCCGAAGGCGGCCGCGTGCGGCACGCCGCCCACCGCGTAGGCGATGCTCATGAGCAGCGCCACGCCCAGGCCGACCAGCACGAGGCCGTTGACGGCGCCGCGCACCGCCTGTACCGCCAGCGTTCGAGTGCGCAGGCCGGCCTCGCCGAGGTGGCGCGACAAAATGGCGTCGATCTGCGCGGCGAGCGCGTCGCCGCCGAGGTAGAGAAAGAAGAGCACGACGATGCAGAAGAACACCGACATCGCGTGATGGCCGACCACGGCGATGAGTGTCCGCCCCGCCGCGAAGTCGAGGCCGCCCATCAGCGAATGGGCATAGCCGCTCAGGGCCCCGGGCTCGGCCAGGGTCTCCTGCCATTGCCGCGCCGCCCAGACGCCGATGCCCGGCACCGAGGCCAGCCAGTCGGGTACCGGCAGGCCGGCCTCGCGGCTCGAGGTCCACAGATGGACCAGCGCCGGAATCTCGCGCAGGCCCCGATAGAACAGGTAGCCGAGCGGCAGGAGCAGAAAGACGATGACCGCGCTCGTCAGCAGGATCGCGCTGCCGGGCTCCGCGCGCCGGCCGAAGCGGCGGCGCAGGCGGTCGTGCAGCGGCCAGGTGGCGATGGCGATCAGGCAGGCCCAGACGATGGGCACGAGCAGGCTGTGCAGCAACCAGAGGCAGGCCGCGAACAGGGCGAGCACGGCGGCGGTGCGGACGGTCTCGGGCTTCATGCGCTGGAGGCGAAGGTTACGCGATGAGCGAAAGGGTGTCGGCGCGCGGCGTAGGCAGCCGCCCACAGAGGCATAGGACCGAGCCGCCTTGACGCTCGGCACGGCAGGGGCAGGATGAGGGTCATCGCCTTTTGGAGCCAAGAATGCCGCACGCCATCTGGAAGGGCGCCATCAGTTTCGGCCTGGTCAACGTACCGGTGACCCTCTATCCCGCGTCGCAGGAATCCGGCATCGACTTCGACTGGCTCGACAAGCGGACCATGGACCCGGTCGGCTACAAGCGCGTCAACAAGCGCACCGGCAAGGAGATTGCGGCAGACGACATCGTCAAGGGCATCAAGCAGAAGGACGGCGACTACGTCGTCCTGAGCGAGGACGAGATCAAGGCTGCCTACCCGAAGTCGACGCAGACCATCGCCATCGAGACTTTCGTCAAGGCGAGCGAGATCTCGTTCATGCAGCTCGAGCGGCCCTACTTCACCGCGCCTTCTGGCAAGGGCGCCGACCGGGTCTACGCGCTGCTGCGCGAGGCCATGCTCGAAGCCGGCGTGATCGGCATCGCCCGCGTCGTCATGCACACCAAGGAGCGGCTCGCCGCGCTCGTCCCCAACGGCGAGGCACTGATGCTCAACACGATCCGCTGGGCGAGCGAGCTGCGGCCGCGCACCGAGCTCGATCTGCCCGCCGCAGGCAAGGGCAAGCTGAAGGAAGGCGAGCTGAAGATGGCGCGCCAGCTGATCGGCGACATGACCTCGCCATGGAAGGCCGACGCCTACGCCGACGAGTTCACCGCCGCCATCCACGCCCTCGCCGCCAAGCGCGTCGCCGCCGGCAAGACCGAGCAGGTGACGCCGATCGAGGCCGCCGAGATGCCGAAGGCGGGCAGCAACGTCGTCGACCTGACCGAGCTGCTGAAGCGCAGCCTCGAGGGCAGGAAACCCCCGGCGTCGACGAAGAGGGCCGCACCCAAATCCACTCCGGCGAAGAAGGCAGCGACACGCAAACGCGCGGCCTAGGCAACGCCTCTCGCGTGCCGGCCGCCGGTGCGGCTAGCATCGGGCATGCGCATCGCCACGCCCCTGCTCTGCCTGCTCGCCCTCGCCTCGCAAGCCGCGCTGGCCGACGACGCCGAGCCTTCGACGACACCGTATCGGCCCAGCGTCTCGACGCCGGCCGCGCTTTCCGCGCCCGGTTGGCTCGAGATCGAGGCCGGCTACGAGCACGACCACGGCGGCGCAGGCGCCCGCCGCGACAGCGTGCCGACGACGTTCAAGCTCGCCTTCTCGCCCGACTGGGGCATCCGCGTCGGCCAGGAGGCGTGGGTCCGCCAAAGCGACGACAGTGGCCGCCTCAGCGGCATCGGCGACACCAGCGTCGTCCTGAAGCGGCGCTTCGAGATCAACGACAAGCAGGCCTTCGGTCTCGAGGCCGGCGTGACCGTGCCGACCGGCAGGCGCGGCATCGGCAGCAGCAGCGGCAAGCCCGACTACGGCATCAACGCCATCTACAGCGCCGACTTCGGCGACTGGCACACCGACCTCAACCTGGTGACGACACGGCTCGGCCAGACCGACCCAGGTGCCTCACGCGGTCAACTGCTCTGGGCGGCATCGCTGTCGCGTGCGCTGAACGACCAGTGGGGCGTCGTCGGCGAGTTCTCCGGCACGCATGAGCACGGCGCCGGCAACACCAGCCAGTTCCTGCTCGCCGCGAGCTACAACCTCGACAAGCGCCTGACCCTCGACGCCGGCGCCGCGCGCAGCCTGCGCGCCGGCACGCCGGTGTGGTCGGCGTTCACCGGCTTCACCTGGCTCGCGGCCCGATTGTTCTAGGCGACGGCCAGCGCTTCGGCGAGATAGGGCGCGGTCTTCCCTGCCGACGCAGCGACATCGCGCGGCACGCCGGCGGCGACGATGCGCCCGCCTTTGTCGCCCGCACCGGGCCCGATGTCGATCACCCAGTCGCAGCCGGCGACGACGCGCATGTCGTGCTCGACGACGATGACGGTGTTGCCGGCGTCGACGAGCTGGCCGAGCTGCGCCACCAGCTTGTCGACGTCGGCCGGATGCAGCCCGGTGGTCGGCTCGTCGAGCACGTAGAGCGTGCGCCCGCGCTGCTGGCGCTGCAGCTCGGTGGCAAGCTTGATGCGCTGCGCCTCGCCGCCCGAGAGCTCGGTCGCCGGCTGGCCGAGGCGCAGGTAGCCGAGGCCGATCTCGTGCAGCACGCGCAGCGGACGCTGCACCGCGGGCTCGTCGGCGAAGAAGGCAAGCGCCGCGTCGACCGTCATGGCGAGCACGTCGGCGATCGTCTTCTCGCGCAGCGTGATGCTCAAGGTCTCGGGGTTGTAGCGCGCGCCATGGCAGGTCGGGCATGGCGCATAAACGCTCGGCAAGAAGAGCAGCTCGACCGAGACGAAGCCTTCGCCCTCGCAGGTCGGGCAGCGGCCCTTGGCGACATTGAACGAGAAGCGGCCTGCGTCGTAACGGTGCCGGCGCGCCGCCGGCGTCGCCGCGAACAGGCGCCGCACCGGATCGAAGAGGCCGGTATAAGTCGCCAGGTTGGAGCGCGGCGTGCGGCCGATCGGCTTCTGGTCGACGCAGACGAGGCGGCGGATCGCCTCGGCGCCGGAGGCGATGCGTCCGACGGTCTGCGTGCGCGCCGCTTCGGACGCGCCGGCCTCGACCTCGCCTTCGGTGTCGATCCTGTCGCCGTCGTCTTCGTCGCGCCGGTGCGCGCCCAGGTGCGCGCCGACGAGGTCGAGCAAGGCCTGGCTCACCAGGCTCGACTTGCCCGAGCCAGAGACGCCAGTCACCGCCGTCATGCAGCCGAGCGGGAACGACGCGTCGGTGCCGTGCAGGTTGTTGCGCACGATGCCTTCGAGGCGCAGCCAGCCCTGCGGCGAGCGCAAGGTAAGCGCCTTCACCGACGCGCTCGCTGACGGAAAGAGGTGGCGCCGCGTCACCGACGCCGCGACATCGGCAAGGCCTGGCGGCAGCCCGCTGTAGACCACCTGCCCACCGCCCGTGCCCGCACCAGGCCCGACATCGACCAGCCAGTCGGCGCGACGCATCACGTCGAGATCGTGCTCGACGACGAAGAGCGAATTGCCCGCCGTCTTCAGCCGCTGCAGCGCATCGAGCAGCGCCTCGGCGTCGGCCGGATGCAGGCCTGCCGACGGCTCGTCGAGCACGTAGACGACGCCGAAGAGCTGAGAGCCGAGCTGGGTTGCCAGGCGCAGCCGCTGCAGCTCGCCCGGCGAGAGCGTCGGCGTGCTGCGCTCCAGCGCCAGGTAGCCGAGTCCCAGGCCGGTCAGCGTCGTGACCCGGGCGACGATCTCGCGCGTGATGCGCTGCGCGGCGATGCGCTTTTCTTCCGAGAAGTTGCCGGTACGTCGAACGTCGGGCGCACCGGCATGCGCAGAGCCGCCAGCGGCGACGCGTCGAGCGGTGTCGCGCTTCGCCGTCTGCCGGTCGAGCACGCTCGCTTCACCGTCGCCGGCGAGACGGCCATCGGCGGCCGGCGCCAACACCTGCGCGAGCGCGGCCAGCGGCAGCCGCGCCAGCTCACCGATGTCGCGGCCCGCGAAGGTAACGGCGAGCGCCTCGCGTTTCAGGCGCTTGCCGTCGCAGAGCGGGCAGACGCTGCCGACCAGGAAGGCCGAGACGCGTTTCTTGATGATCGCGCTCTGCGTCGTCGCGAAGGCCTGCAGCACGTAGCGGCGGGCGCTCGTGAACGTGCCCATGTAGCTCGGCTCCATCTTCTCTCGCCGCGCCGCGCGCGCTTCGGCCAGCGAGAAGCCGGCGTAGACGGGGACCGTCGGTTGCTCGTCGGTGAAAAGGATCCAGTCTCGCGTCTTCTTCGGCAGCTCGCGCCAGGGCACGTCGACGTCGTGGCCGAGCGTAGTCAGGATGTCGCGCAGGTTCTGGCCGTGCCAGGCCGGCGGCCAAGCCGCCACGGCGCGCTCGCGGATCGTCAGGCGGTCGTCGGGAACGAGCGATCGCTCGGTGACCTCATGCACGCGGCCCAGGCCATGGCAGCGCGGGCAGGCGCCGGCCGGCGTGTTCGGCGAGAAGTCCTCCGCGTAGAGCATCGGCTGCTTCGGCGGGTAGGCGCCGGCGCGCGAATAGAGCATGCGCAGAAGGTTGGAGATCGTCGTCATGCTGCCCACCGAAGAGCGGGCCGTCGGGCTGCCGCGCTGCTGCTGCAGGGCCACTGCGGGCGGCAGGCCGTCGATCGAATCGACGTCGGGTGCGCCGACCTGCTCGATCAGGCGCCGCGCATACGGCGCCACCGATTCGAAGTAGCGCCGCTGGGCTTCGGCATAGAGCGTACCGAAAGCGAGCGAGGACTTGCCCGAACCGGAGATGCCGGTGAAGACGACAAGCGCGTCGCGCGGGATGTCGACGTCGATATTCTTGAGGTTGTGCTCGCGTGCGCCGCGCACGCGAACCCACCCCGTGGTGAGAGCCATCCGGTCTCCTGGGATCGGCCAAGGCGAGCGACGCGATGGCGTCGCGCCGCTACAGGCTTGGCAGGCGGCGCGCCCGCGCCCCGCGTCAGTGGCGCGGTGCCGCCCTCCGGCCCATCACCGTTCGCGCTCGTTCTTGTTGCCGCCGCCTCGATTCTCGTTGCCGGGCTCGGCGCGACCGGGCTGCGGCTGATGCGCTTGCGGGCGCTCGCCGCGCGGCGCTTCCACCCGCTGCGGCTGCGGCTGCGGCTGCGGTTGCGGTTGCGCTTGCATCGGCGCTTGCGCATGCGGCTGGACCTGCTGCTGCGCATGCATCTGCTGCGGCATCGGCGCGCCGCCGTGCTGCCCCGTCGCCTCGGGACGATCGCCGCGACGGTCGTGCGCCATCACCGGCGGCGCACCTTCGCCGCGAGCGAGGTCGCGACGCGGCGGCGGCGGCACGTTGCCGGCTGGCCGGTCCGTCGGTCGACCACGCATCGGTTCGGCACCGTGCTGCTCGGCGGGGCGCGGCATGGCCGCGAGCGTCGGCGCGCCGTGGTTGAACGCGGCGCGTTGCTCGGGCGTGCGCATCGCCACCTGCTCGTGATGCTGCTGCATCTGCGTCGGCGCGAAGTGATGCTCGGCGTTGGCCAGACGCTCTTCGCGGCCCGGCCGCGCCATCACGCCGCCCTGCCCGCCATTGAAACTGACGCGTGTGTGGTTCTCGGCGACCGGCGCGTTGTAGACGTTGCGGATGATGGTCGTGTTGGAGATGTTGTTGACGGTGCGGTTGTAGTTGAAAACGCCGCCGCGCCAGTAGCCGCCGTGATAGCCGCTGCCGATATAGCCGTAGCCGTAGTTCACGCCGCCGTAGAAGCCGACGCGCGGACCCCAGTAGCCGCCGTGCCAGAAGTAGCCGCCGCCGCCCCAGCCCCACCAGCCGGGCGTCCAGAGCAGGCCGACCGCGGGCGGCGCGACCCAGGTGCCGGGCACCCAGAAGTAGTCGGCGGCGATCGGGTCCCAGCGCCAGTACCCGGGTGTCCACAGGTAACCCGAGGCGGGAATCTCCGGCTGCACGTAGACCGGCAGCGGCGGCGGTGCGATGTTGACCGAGATCGAGATGGCGGCATGTGCCGCCAGGGGCAGCGCTGCCGCGAGGGCGACGGCGCAGAGCATGCGTTGTAGCTTCATGAGAGCCTTTCGATGCGACCGGCGTCGCGATGCTATGACAACGCGCGCGACTGACGACCGGACGACCGGGCGCGGACCCGATCTGTAAAGTTCCGTTGCGCACCGGCAATGACCAAACCCCACGCTCAGCCGGGGATCAGCCGATAGCCGACCCCGGTCTCGGTGACCAGCATCTTCGGCTGTGCCGGGTCGTCCTCGAGCTTGTGGCGCAGGTTGCCCATGAAGACGCGCAGGTAGTGGTTGTGCTCGATGTGCGAAGGCCCCCAGACCTCGCGCAGCAGATGGCGGTGCGTCAGCACGCGGCCGGCGTTGGCGACGAGCACGCCGAGCAGCCGGTACTCGATCGGCGTGAGATGGACCGCGACGCCGCCCTTTTTGACGATGCGTGCGGCGCGATCAATTTCGACGTCGCCCAAGGTCACCGTCGATGCCGCGTCGCCGCCGCGCGCGCCCTGCTGCCGGCGCATGTGCGCCCGCACGCGTGCCAGCAGCTCCGACACGCCGAAGGGCTTTTCGATGTAGTCGTCGGCACCGGCGTCGAGGGCGCGCACCTTGTCGTGCTCGTCGGAGCGGGCCGAGAGCACGATCACCGGCACCTGCGACCAGCCGCGCAGCTCGCGGATCAGCTCGGTGCCGTCGCCGTCGGGCAGGCCGAGGTCGGCGATGACCAGGTCGGGCCGGCGCGTCGCCGCATCGACCAGGCCTTGCTTCGCGGTCTCGGCCTCGAACACGCGCCAGCCTTCGGCCTCGAGCGAAGTGCGGACGAAGCGACGGATGTGCGGGTCGTCTTCGACCAGCAGGACGACGAGCGCGGTCTCGGCCATCATGCGGCTGCGGCCGGCGCCGCTGCTTCGGTGACCTCGCCCGGCGCATCGGCGGCGCCGTCGAACGCAGGCGGCCTGCCCAGCGGCAGGCTGAAGCTGAACGCGGCGCCGCCCTCGGCCCGGTTGGCGACGCTGATCGTGCCGCCGTGCGCCGCGACGATGGCCTTGCAGATCGCCAGGCCGAGGCCGACGCCGGAGACCGCCGATTCGCGCGCGCCGCGCGTGACCTTCTCGAAGATCGCCTTCTCCTGGCCGACGCGCACGCCCGGCCCGTCGTCGGCGACCACGACATGCATCAGCGCCTCGTCGGCGTGCGCCGAGATGCGCACCGTGGCAATGGGCGGCGTGTACTTGGCGGCGTTCTCGAGCAGGTTGACGAGCACGCGCTCGATCAGCACGGCATCGCACTCGACCAGAGGCAGGCCGGCGGCCAACGCCGTCTCGACGCGGCGCGGCACGAGTACGCGCGCCGCCGCACGTACCGCGCTGCCGACGATCTCTTCGATCGAATGCCAGTCGCGGCGCAGCCGCACCTCGCCGCTCTCGATGCGCGCCATGTCGAGCAGGTTGTTGACCTGCGTGCTCATGCGCAGCGCCTCGGCGCGCATCGCCTGCGCGATCTCCGACTGCTCGGCGCTGAGCGCCGGCCGCGTCAGGCCCAGGCTCTCGGCCAGGCCGACCAGCCCGGCAAGCGGCGTGCGCAGGTCGTGCGAAAGCGCGGCGAGCAGCGAGTTGCGCAGGCGCTCCGATTCGATCTGCACCGTCGCGCCGCGCGCCACGTCGACGTAGTGGACGCGCTCGAGCGCGATCGCCGTCAGTGCGGCGAAGGTCTCGAGCTGGCGGCGCTGCTCGGGCACGAGCAGCAGCCGCGGCTCCTCGGGCTTGAGGGCGAGCACGCCGCGCGTTCGCATCGGTGCCCTCAGCGGCAGGTAGAGCCAGGCGCTGCCTGGCAAGGTGTCGGTGCCCAGCCCGGCCGTCCGCGCATGGTCGAAGGCCCAGCGCGCCGTGCCGGCGTCGAGGCCGGCGCCTTCGGACCGGGGCGCGATCGAGACCAGGCGGTCGTCGGCGTCGAGCACGAAGATGTGAGCGCTGGCACGGAACTCGCGCGCCACCGCCCACTCGGCCGCCTCGACCACCTGCTCGACCGCGAGCACGCTCGACAGGTCGCGCGCCACTTCGAACAGCGAATGCGAGCGCCGCTCACGATGCGTCGCGATGCGCGCCTGGTAGCGCAGGCCGGCGGTGAGCTGGCCGACGATCAGGCCGACGGCCAGCATGACGCCGAAGGTCAGCAGGTACTGGACGTCGGAGACGCTGAACGAGAGCTTGGGCGGCACGAAGAAATAGTCGAAGGCGGCGACGTTGAGGAGCGAAGCGAGCGCCGCCGGGCCGCGCCCCCAGCGCAGCGCGACGCCGAGCACCGCCAGCAGGAACAGCATGACGATGTTCGGCAGGTCGAGCACCGCCTCGAGCGGCAGCGCCGCCGCGGTAAGGACGGCGCAGGCCGCCGCCGCGACGAGGTAGCCGGCCGGCCGGAAGCCGGTACCGGTCGCTTCCGAATCGCGCGACGGCCGGGAAGGCACGCGGCCCGGCCGGGAAGGCGCGCCGATCTCGATCAGGTCGACGTCGGGCGCCAGGCGGCCGAGCTGCTGCGCCAGCGTGCCCGCCGGCCGCCAGACGCTCGCCTGGTTGTGGCCCATGACGATCTTCGAGAGGTTGTGCTGGCGCGCGTGGCCGACCACTGCCGTGGCGACGCCCGCGCTCGGCAGCACCGCCGTCGTCGCGCCCATCTCTTCGGCGAGCTTCAAGGCGCGCAGGATCCGCTCACGTTTCTCGTTAGGCAGCCGCTGCAGGGCCGGCGTCTCGACGTAGACGGCGTGCCACGACACGGCGAGCTGCTGGGCCAGCAGGGCAGCGCTGCGCACGATGTGCTCGGCGCCGTCACGGGGGCCGACGCAGCACAGCACCGCGCTCTCGGTCTTCCAGACGCAGCCGATCGCGCGCTCGACGCGCCAGGCCTGGACGTCGTCCTCGACGCGATCGGCGGTGCGGCGCAGCGCCAGCTCGCGCAGCGCCATCAGGTTGCCCTTGCGAAAGAAGTTGGCCGCGGCGCGCTCGGCCTGGGTCTCGCCGTAGACCTTGCCGGCCTTCAGCCGCGCGATCAATTCGTCGGCCGGCGTGTCGACGAGCACGACCTCGTCGGCGCGGTCGAAGAATGTGTCCGGCAGGGTCTCGTGGACGCGGATGCCGGTGATGCCGCCGACGACGTCGTTCAGGCTCTCGAGATGCTGGACGTTGAGCGTGGTCCAGACATCGATGCCCGCGGCGATCAGCTCCTCGACGTCTTGCCAGCGCTTCGGATGGCGCGAGCCGGCAACGTTGGAATGGGCCAGCTCGTCGACGAGGATGAGGCCGGGCCGGCGCGCCAGCGCGGCGTCGAGGTCGAACTCGGCGAGCGCCGCCGCCTTGCCGTCGCCCACCCGCGTCTTGCGCGGCAACACGTCGAGGCCCTGCAGTTGTGCGATCGTCTCGGCCCGGCCATGCGTCTCGACCACGCCGGCCATCACGTCGACGCCCGCGGCCCGAGCCGCGCCCGCCGCGACCAGCATGGCGTAGGTCTTGCCGACGCCGGCCGACGAGCCGAAGTAGATGCGCAGCTTGCCGCGCGAGGCCCGGGCCTCGTCCTCGCGGAGGCGCTCGATCAGCGCGTCGGGGTCGGGGCGCGAGTCGTGCATCACGCGAAAGCCGGTTTCAAAGCCACTTGGCGCGACGGAACATCCACCACATGAACACACACGCGACCGCGATGATGCCGAGCGCGGCCGGATAGCCCCAGGGCAGCTTCAGCTCGGGCATGTTCTGGAAGTTCATGCCCCAGATGCCG
Organism: Burkholderiales bacterium; assembly: GCA_025351025.1. Taxonomy (GTDB): domain Bacteria; phylum Pseudomonadota; class Gammaproteobacteria; order Burkholderiales; family Burkholderiaceae_C; genus Schlegelella_A. Next base: position 29,337 of record JANXWR010000309.1, read on the forward strand.
GCGAAGGCAGTCGCCACCGCGAAGATGCCGGCCCAGGCCGCCAGCGAAGAGCGTGTCGTCGTACTCCTCGATCTTCGGCCGCTGGTGGCTGTGCCTGGCGTCCTCGATCGCCAGCTCGTGCAGGCCGAACTCCTCCTGCATCTTCGAGAGCTCTTCGGGCGTTGCGTCCTTCAGCGCCACCCAGACAAAGCAGCCGGGCCTGGTCAGGTAGTCGCTGATCCCGTCGAGCGGGCAATCGGCGAGCTTGGCGCCGTCTTTGTAGGCCACGCAGTTGATGAGCATGGTGCGGCGCCTTCCCGGACGGTTGCGACCGGGCGATTCTAGGAGCCGGTCGACGCGCGCCGGCGCCGGCACGGGTCAGGTCGTCACGATCTGGCCGCGGCATCGAGCGCGAGATTGAGCGCCAGCACGTTGACGCGCGGCTCGCCGAGAAAGCCGAGCACCCGCGCCTGCGCGTGCTCGGCGACGAGGGCGCGCACCCGCTCGGCCGACATGCCGCGAACGCGCGCGACGCGCGCCACCTGGTACTCGGCCGCGGCCAGGCTGATCTCGGGATCGAGACCGCTCGCCGAGGTGGTGACGAGGTCGACGGGCACGGGCGCCGCATTGCCCAGGTCGGCGGCGCGCAGTGCCTCGACGCGGCCCTTGACCGCGTCGACCAGCGCAGGGTTGGTGGGGCCCAGGTTCGAACCGCCCGAGTTGGCCGCGTTGTTCGCCATCGGCGACGTCGCCGACGGGCGGCCCCAGAAGTTCTTCGGATCGCTGAAGCTCTGGCCGATCAGCAGCGAGCCAACGACCTTGCCGTCGCGCTCGACCAGGCTGCCCGCCGCCTGATGCGGAAACACGGCGCGGGCGATGCCGGTGATGGCAAACGGGTAGGCGATGCCGGTGAGCAGAGACAGCAGCACGAAGAGGACGAGTGCCGGTCGGACGAGGGTGTTCATGGTTGCCTTGGAGGGTCAGACGAGATGCGCTGCCGACAGCAGCAGGTCGATCAGCTTGATGCCGACGAACGGGACGATCAGCCCGCCGACGCCGTAGATCAGCACGTTCCTGCGCAGCAGCACGGCCGCGGGCGCGGGCCGGTACTTGACGCCGCGGAGCGCCAGCGGAATCAGGAAGACGATGACGAGGGCGTTGAAGATGACCGCCGACAGGATCGCCGACGACGGGCTGGCCAGGCGCATGACATCGAGCACGGCGAGCTGCGGGTAGGTCGTGGCGAACGCGGCCGGGATGATCGCGAAATACTTCGCCACGTCGTTGGCGATCGAGAAGGTCGTCAGCGACCCGCGCGTCATCAGCAATTGCTTGCCGGTCTCGACCACCTCGAGCAGCTTGGTCGGGTTCGAGTCGAGGTCGACCATGTTGCCGGCCTCTTTCGCCGCCTGCGTGCCGGTGTTCATGGCCACAGCGACGTCGGCCTGGGCCAGCGCCGGCGCGTCGTTGGTGCCGTCGCCGGTCATCGCCACCAGCCGGCCCTCGGCCTGGTACTCGCGGATCATCTTCAGCTTGGCTTCGGGCGTCGCCTCGGCCAGGAAGTCGTCGACGCCGGCCTCGGCGGCGATTGCCGCGGCGGTGAGCGGGTTGTCGCCGGTGATCATGATCGTCTTGATGCCCATCCGGCGCAGCTCGGCGAAGCGCTCCTTGATGCCGCCCTTGACGATGTCCTTGAGCTCAACGACACCGAGCGCGCGGCTGCCTTCCGCGACCACCAGCGGCGTGCTGCCGCGGCGCGCCACGTCGTCCATCTGCGTCGCCAGCGCCGGCGGAAACGCGCCGCCGAGCGCTTCGACGTGACGCCGGATCGCATCGCCCGCGCCTTTCCTGATCTGGCGCGGCGCGCCGACGCTGCCCTCGAGGTCGACGCCGCTCATCCGCGTCTGCGCCGTGAAGGGAACGAAGCGGGCGCCGAGCGAAGTCATGTCGCGCTCGCGCAGATTGAACTTCTGCTTGGCCAGGATGACGATGCTTCGCCCTTCCGGCGTCTCGTCGGCCAGCGAAGCGAGCTGCGCCACGTCGGCGAGCTGCTGCTCGGTGACGCCGGGCGCCGGAAAGAAGGCCGAGGCCTGGCGGTTGCCCAGCGTGATCGTGCCGGTCTTGTCCATCAGCAGCACGTCGACGTCGCCGGCGGCCTCGACGGCGCGACCCGAAGTGGCGATGACGTTGGCCTGCATCATCCGGCTCATGCCGGCGACGCCGATGGCCGAAAGCAAGGCACCGATCGTCGTCGGGATCAGACACACCAGCAGGGCGACCAGCACGGTCACGGTGACGGCTGAGCCGGTCTTGGCCACCTCGACGCTGAAGATCGACATCGGCAGCAGCGTGACGACGACGACCAGAAAGACGATGGTCAGCGCGACGAGCAGGATGTTGAGCGCGATCTCGTTCGGCGTCTTCTGCCGGCGCGCGCCTTCGACCATCGCGATCATGCGGTCGAGGAAGGACTCGCCGGAATTGACCGTGATGCGCACGACCAGCCAGTCCGAGAGCACCCGCGTGCCGCCCGTGACCGAGGCGAAATCGCCGCCGGCCTCGCGGATGACCGGTGCCGATTCGCCGGTGATCGCGCTCTCGTCGACCGAGGCGACGCCTTCGATGACCTCGCCGTCGAGCGGGATCGTGTCGCCGGCCTCGACCAGGACGACGGCACCTTTTGTCAGCTCCTCGGCCTCTTGCGGATGCCACGAGGAGCCGTGCCTGGGCGCATTCAACACCTTGGCGATGACCCGTCGCTTCATGCCGCGCAAGCTCGCCGCCTGGGCCTTGCTGCGCCCTTCGGCGAGGGCCTCGGCGAAGTTGGCGAACAGCACGGTGAACCAGAGCCAGACGGCGACCGCGAGGATGAACGCGGGCGGCGCTTTGCCCTTGCCGCCGAGCGCCTGGAAGCCGAGCACCGTGGTCAGGATGCTGCCGACGTAGACGACGAACATGACCGGGTTGCGCCATTGCACGCGCGGGTCGAGCTTGGTGAATGCGTCGCGGATGGCGGGGCGCACAAGCGCCGGATCGAACAGCGAGAAGGAGATGCGGGTGGTGGACATGGCGCTCACTTGCCTGAAAAGAGCATGAAGTGCTCGACGACGGGGCCCAGGGCGAGCGCCGGCACATAGTTCAGGAGGCCGACCAGGATCACGGTGCCGATCAGCAGCAGCACGAACAGCGGCCCGTGCGTCGGCAGCGTTCCCGCCGTCACCGGTAGTCGTTTCTTGGCGGCCAGCGAGCCGGCGACCGCGAGCACCGGGACGATCACCGCGAAGCGGCCGAACCACATCGCAATCGCCAGCATGACGTTGTAGAAGGTCGTGTTCGCGGACAAGCCTGCGAAGGCGCTGCCGTTGTTGTTGGCCGCCGAACTGAAGGCGTAGAGGATCTCGGAAAAGCCGTGCGCGCCGGGGTTGGCGATGCCCGCCTTGCCGGCGTCCAGGCCGACCGCGATGGCGGTGCCGGCCAGCACCAGGATCGGCGTGACGAGGATCGCCACGGCGACCATCTTCATGTCGTAGCTCTCGATCTTCTTGCCGAGGTACTCGGGCGTGCGGCCGATCATCAGCCCGGCGATGAAGACGGTGAG
>JANXWR010000322.1 GCA_025351025.1 Burkholderiales bacterium
CGTATTGGACTTCGGTGTGGGAAAAGGCCAAGACGCAATTCCGACCGTGCTCAAAGAACTGCTGGGCCTGAGCCCACTCGCCGACGAAGGACTGCGCAACAAGGCCCTGCAGGCCGGGATCGAGCACCGCCTCGTGACGGAGGATGAAACGCTCTTCCTCAACGAATGGCTCGATCTGCCTCAGCCCAAGCCGCTCGAGGCGATCTTCGAGGCGATGGACAACGGGACGCGGCTGCGTCGCGCAACCGAAGCCTTGACCGCCGTGCTGCGCCGCGCGGCCACCGTGCGACCCCAACTCATCCTCGTCGAAGACATCCACTGGGCGTCGCCGGAACTGCTCCGCCACGTCGCCGCGCTCGCGCGAGCCGCCGGGTTGGCGCCGATGATTCTGTTGCTGACCTCGCGAGTCGAAGGCGATCCCATCGACAAGACATGGCGTGCGTCCATCCACGGCAGCGCGTTTATGACCATCGATCTGGCGCCCTTTCGCCCTCAGGAGGCGCAACTGCTTGCGGGCGCGATCGTCGAGGCCTCAAGCCGGTTCGCGCTGCTCTGTATCGAACGCGCAGAAGGCAACCCGCTCTTCCTGGAACAGCTGCTTCGCACCGCGCGAGCCGACGACACATCGGGTCTAGCGCCGGATGTTCCGCCGACCATTCAGAGCCTCGTTCTTGAACGCATGGACCGCCTCCGCCCCCTCGACCGAGCCGCCTTGCAGGCTGCCGCAGTGCTCGGCAAGCGCTTTTCGTTAGACAACCTGCGGGGAGTCAATGGCGACTCAGAAGCGAACTGTGATGTTCTCGTTGTGGCCGACCTGGTGCGGCCCGACGGCTCTGACTTTTTGTTCGCGCACGCTTTGATTCAAGAGGCTGTCTACGCGTCGACGCTGAAAAGCCGGAGGCGCGATTTGCATCGGGCGGCGGCCCGCTGGTTTGGCGCCGCCGAGCCAGTGCTGCATGCAGAGCATCTCGACCGCGCCGAAGATGAGGCCGCCGCGCCAGCTTACCTGCGCGCCGCGGCGCGAGAGGTAGCGCGCCAGCGTTTCGAGACGGCGCTACGCTTGGCCGAACGCGGCGGCATGCTTTCCGCGGCGCGAGGCGATACCAAAACGGGATGCGATCTGGCACTGCTCCAGGGCGAAGTACTGCGCGAGATAGGGCGCTCCAGCGACTCGATCGTAGCGTTCCAGGCGGCGCTCGATCTGGCCGTAGACGACCTCCAATGCTGCAGCGCTTGGACAGGGATTGCGGCCGGATACCGTGTAACCGGGGATTTCGAGGCGGCAATGCAGGCCCTCGACCAGGCCGAGCCAATCACCGAGCGACTCCACCTGAACCTCGAGCGCTCGCGCATCCATCACACGCGCGGCAATCTCTACTTCTCACAAGGCCGGACGGCCGAATGCGACGCCCAGCATGTCCTCGCCTTGCACTTCGCCGAGGCGTGCGCCGATCCGGAAAGCCAAGCGCGCGCACTGAGTGGCTTGGGCGACGCCCGCTATGCGCAGGGTCGTATGCGCAGCGCGCTCGAGTACTTTAGACGCTGCGTCGCGCTCTGCGAAACGCAGATCAGGGTTGCAGGGCCGAACCGCTGCATGATCGGCCACTGCCTGTGGTACCAGAACCGACTGCCAGATGCTGTCTCCGAGGCACAGTCGGCGCGCGACGACGCGCTGCGCTTCGGCGTGGTGCCGGTTCAGGTGTTCGCCGAGGCCACGATGACCCAGTTGCTCAATGAATCCGGGCGCTTCGAGGAAGCCGAGGTCTCCTGCACGAAGGCTCTCTCGCTCGCGCGCTCGGCCGGCTCACGTCGGTACGAGGCGACCCTGCTGTTCTTCTCCGCCGACGGAGGGTTGCGACGCGGCGACCGCGCGCGAGCTCGCGACGAGTTGGAACAAGCAATTTCCCTCGCGCGCCAGACCGGGCTGGGCTTCATCGGTGCAGCCGTGTATGGACGCCTTGCGCGTGCGGCGAGTTCGTCCGAGGAGCGCGCCAGATGCCTGGCCGAAGGAGAGAGATTGTTGAAGGAGACGGCGCTCGCGCACAGTCACCTCTGGTTCTATCGCGATGCTATCGAGGCGAGTCTCGCAGCGCGCGAATGGGCGCCTGCGCTGAACTACGCGAGCTCGCTCGAAGACGCATTTCGAACCGAGCCGTTGCCTTGGGTGGAACTGGTCGTGGAACGCGCGCGCTCGATCGTCGCTGCAGCGCAGACAAGCAAAGATAAAGCGACGACAACTCGGCTCGAGCAGATACGTGCGACGGCCACCGCAGCCGGTAACGGTTGGCTACTCGGCGGCATCGACCAAGCACTTACCGAAACCGGTCACGTGCTTCGCGACCAGTAGGCGTGAACTTGATCGTAAGAGGAATCGGCGGCCTAGAGCAGTGGGTAGCCCGCGGTTGTCTACAGTCTTCAAGGGAGGAAACCGCGGCATGTGCCGCGGTGGTCCGATGGCGCTACGGGGCTATGGCGAATAGGGCAGTCGCGCTTGTGATGACGACAACGATCTGCCTTGTGCATTTATCGGCGGCGGTGCCGCAAGCGATCGACAGCGCGGTCTGGCTCTTCAGGTTCGGCGCTGCAGCGATAAGGCGCAAGACTTCGGGGCGGCTCACCACCACCGGCAACTTCTGCGCGACCCGTACCGGCTGCATCTTGGACATCAAGTCGATGCGGCCGAGCGTGACATCGAAGAAGAACTTCAACTCGGTGATCGTCGCGTTGAGCGTGATCGGCGAGGTGCCTCGGTTGACTATGTGCAGCTGAAACCGGCGCAGATCCTCAACGATGGCGTGTCGCCGGCGAGTCCTTGAGGAAGACGGCGAGTTGGCGAACTGCGCGCAGATGTCCGGCCTCGGTCTTGGGTTCGAGCTTCCTCATGCGCATGTCGTCGAGCATGCGATGGCGCAGCGGCGTGACGCCTAGTGTCGATGGGTTCATGGTCCTGCTCCTGTCGATGAACGAGGTGGATTGCCTCGTTCGTCAACATCGCAGAATTGCCGAGGTCACAAACCACCCCGGCCTGGTCGAAGCGGCTACCGCGCGAGCGGTTCAGTCCCCTGACCGGCGGTGTAAGTTCCCCAGGCTTCGCTGAAAGCTGGCCTCGGCCGGCTCGGCCCAGGAATCGAAAGTGAGTTTCGTGGCGCAGCCTCGTACTCACACTGCGGGCCACGAACCGTCGGTCAGACGTTGGCAACGAACGTCAGGTTCAGGGCTGGAAGCGGTCACGCGAGCGGACGCGCCGGCGAGGGTGCGCATTGACTCATCAGTTCTGCTACCGGAGCTGACCTGTTGCCTCACGTAATTTGCTACCCGTCGGATTGTCCGGCGGGAGCAGAACAACGTGACGAGGCAAATCAGCATGACAAGAGGTGGCTCCGGTTGTTGGAACACGGAACTGGCTTCGATAAGTGGAGCCCTGCGGGTCTGACATCGGTGCAGAGTTGTCCACGGCGGCGGGCGGGTGTCGCTTGCGACGAACGCACGACCGACGCGGTGGGCAACTCGT
>JANXWR010000329.1 GCA_025351025.1 Burkholderiales bacterium
CGCCGTAGCTCATCAGCGGCAGCGTCAGTCCCTTGGTCGGCAGCACGCCGAGGTTGACGCCCATGTTGATGAAGGCCTGGCCGCCCATCCAGATGCCGATGCCCTGGGCGAAGAGGCCGGCGAACACCCGGTCGAGGGCGATCGCCTGGCGGCCGATGTGGAACAGGCGTCGGGCGATCCAGAAGAACGCGAAGATGACGCAGGCGACGCCGACGAAGCCGAGCTCCTCGCCGATCACGGCGAGCAGGAAGTCGGTGTGCGCCTCGGGCAGGTAGTGGAGCTTCTCGACGCTCGAGCCGAGTCCCTGGCCGAAAATCTCGCCGCGGCCGAAGGCGATCAGCGAGTGCGAGAGCTGGTAGGCCTTGCCGAGGGTGTACTTGTCGTCCCAGGGGTTGAGGTAGGCAAAGATGCGCTCGCGCCGCCATTCGCTGAGCGTGATCATGAGCACGAAGGCGCCGGTCAGCACCGCGCTGATGATGAGGAACATGCGGCCGTTCACGCCGCCGAGAAAGAGGATGCCCATCGCGATCGTCGCGATGACCAGAAAGGCGCCCATGTCCGGCTCGGCGAGCAGGAGCAGGCCAACCACCGCGAGCGAGATCGCCATCGGCAAGACGGCGCGGAAGAAGTTCTCCTTCACGTCCATGCGCCGCACCATATAGCCGGCCGCGTACATGGCGATCGCCAGCTTGCACAGCTCCGAGGGCTGAAAGCTCATGAGGCCGAGCGGGATCCAGCGGCGCGCCCCGTTCACGCCTTTGCCGATGAAGGGCAGCAGCACCAGCACGAGCAGGAGCAGCGCAGCGACGAAGATCCAGGGCGAGAGCTTTTCCCAGACGTTGACGGGCACCTGCAGAACGACGAGCGCGACCAGCAGCGAGATGCCCATGAAGAGCAGGTGCCGGGTCAGGAAGTAGGTCGGCGTGTAGCGCGCGAACTTCGGGTTGTCGGGCATCGCCACCGAGGCGCTGTAGACCATCACCAGACCAAGCGCGAGCAAGGCGACGACGACGCAGACCAGGGTGCGGTCGAAGCCGAGCAGCCGCGCCGGCTGGCCCGGGTCGACGCTGATCCACTCGCGCACCGGGATCGCCTCGGCCGCAGGGGCGCGACGGGCGCGGGGCGCGGCGGCGGGCGCTTCTGCGGCGCGGCGCTTGGCCGTGGCGCCGCCGAGAAAGCGTGCACGCCAGCCGTCGAACACGCCGGCGATGGCGGCGTTCATGCCACCTCTCCCTTGCTCAGCGCGTGCGCACGCACCGCGGCGACGAAGACCTCGGCGCGATGGGCGTAGTTGCGGAACATGTCGAGGCTGGCGCAGGCCGGGCTGAGCAGCACCGCGTCGCCACGCTCGGCCTTCGCGAACGCGGCTTCGACTGCTGCTTCGAGCGTGTCGCAGCGGGTGAAGTCGATGCCGGCCTTGGTCAGCACCTTCTCGATGCCTGCTGCATCCCGCCCGATCGTCAGCACGGCGCCGGCGTGGCGCGCCAGCGGCGCAGCCAGCGGCGCGAAGTCCTGCCCCTTGCCGTCGCCGCCGAGGATGACGACGAGCTTGGCCGGCGCACGGTCGGCACCCAGGCCGTCGAGCGCGGCGACGGTGGCGCCGACGTTCGTCCCCTTGCTGTCGTCGAAGGCATCGACGCCGTCGACGCTGGCGACGATCTCGACGCGATGCGGCTCGCCCCGGTATTCGCGCAGCGCGTGCAGCATCGGCGCGAGCGGGCAGCCGATGGCGCTGGCCAGCGCCAGCGCCGCGAGCGCGTTGAGCGCGTTGTGCCGGCCGCGCACGCGCAGCGCGTCAGCCGGCATGAGCGGCTGCATCGTCAGGTCGCGCGGCGAGGCGTCGTCGTCGCGGGCCCGCACCAGCCAGACCATGTCGTTGTCGACGACCAGGCCCCAGTCGCCGGGCCGCTGGGGCGCATGCGCGCCGAAGGTGACGACGCGGCGCGGCACGATGCGCGCAGGGCGGCCTTTCTTCGCCGCCACGGTTTGGGGCGGCGGCACGAGGCGCATCGCCGCCGCGTCGTCGCGGCCGATGACGACGACGGCGTGCTTGCCGAAGACGCGCGCCTTCGCTTCGGCGTAGGCGGCCATCGAGCCGTGCCAGTCGAGATGGTCCTCGCTGAGGTTGAGCAAGGCCGCGGCGTCGGCCTCGAAGCGCGCGCTGTCGGCGAGCTGGAAGCTCGAGAGCTCGAGCACCCAGACCTCGGGCAAGCGTTCGCGCAGGGTCTCGGCCGGGCCGGCATCGATCGCGTCGGCGAGCGTCTGCAGCATCGTCGGGCCGATGTTGCCGGCGACGGCGACGCGCTTACCGCTGCGCTCGGCGAGCAGCGCCGTCATCGCCGTCGTCGTCGTCTTGCCGTTGGTGCCGGTCACGGCGACGACCTTCGGCGCGTAGTCCGATTGGGCGCGCAGCGACTCGAGCGCTTCGGCGAACACGTCGAGCTCGCCGTGCACCGGGATGCCGGCCTTGGCGGCGGCGGCGAGCAGCGCCGCGATCTTCTTGTCGTGCGGCGCGAGGCCGGGACTTTTCAGGACGCGATCGATACCGGCGAGATCGTCGGCGGTCAGCGCGGCGGCAGGCAGACGTGTCGCGGCCGGCACGTGCGCCGCGAGCTCACCGGCCTGCGGCGGCTCGGCACGCGAGTCCCAGACGCGAACGCTCGCGCCAAGGCGCGCGCTCCAGCGCGCCATCGCCAGGCCGGATGCGCCGAGACCGAGGACGAGGACCGTGCCCCCGGGCCGGGCGCCGGGCCGCTCCCAAGCCGGCCCGGGTCCCCCCGGGCGACCGGCCGACGTACTCGCAGGACGAGGGGTCGTCGTCATCTGAGCTTGAGGCTGGCGAGCCCGACCAGGCAGAGCAGCATCGTGATGATCCAGAAGCGCACCACGACCTGCGTCTCCTGCCAGCCCGACTTCTCGAAGTGATGGTGCAGCGGCGCCATCTTCAGGATGCGCCGGCCCTCGCCGTACTTGCGCTTCGTGTACTTGAACCACAGCACCTGCGCGATCACCGACAGCGCCTCGGCGACGAAGACGCCGCCCATGATGCCGAGCACGATCTCTTGCCGCGTGATGACGGCGATCGTGCCGAGCGCGCCGCCGAGCGCGAGCGCGCCGACGTCGCCCATGAAGACCTGGGCCGGATGGGTGTTGAACCAGAGGAAGGCGAGGCCGGCGCCGGCCATCGCCGCGCAGAAGATCAGCAGCTCGCCGGCGCCGGGAATGTAGGGAAAGAGCAGGTAGCGCGAATAGACCGAGCTGCCTGTGATGTACGCGAAGACGCCGAGGGCAGAGCCGACCATCACCACCGGCATGATGGCCAGCCCGTCGAGGCCGTCGGTCAGGTTGACGGCGTTGCTCGCGCCGACGATGACGAAGTAGGTCAGCGTGATGAAACCGAACACGCCGAGCGGATAGCTCACCGACTTGAAGAAGGGCACGATCAGGTCGGCCTTGGGCGGCAGGTCGTTCGAGAAGCCGCTCTGCACCCAACGCAGGAAAAGCTCGAGCACACGCAGGTTCGAGGTCTCGCTGACGCTGAA
>JANXWR010000348.1 GCA_025351025.1 Burkholderiales bacterium
CGAAAAACTCCGCTCGCCGATCTCTTCGTAGCTGAGCAGCGCGACGTCGCGATGCCGCTCGTCCTGGGCGATCCGGTTGTAGAGCGCGCTCACCGGGCCGCGGCCGCCTTCGAGCACCTGCAGGAAGATGCGCGCGTTGGCACAGAAGCAGAGCACGCCGGTGACGCCGCTGGCGGCGTTCTTCTCCTTCGACTTCTTCAGGATCGCGGCGAGCGCATGGTCGTCGACGGCCTCGACGGCGCGGCTTGCATACATCAGTCGGACCAGCATCTCAACCCCCGTTCTTCTTGGTCAACAACGAGAGGAACTCGCGGCGCAGGTTGGCGTCCTTGAGGAAGGCGCCGCGCATGACGCTGTTGGTCATCATCGCCTGGTCGTCCTTGACGCCGCGCCAGTGCATGCAGAAGTGATCGGCCTCCATGACGATGGCCAGGCCGTCGGGCTTGACCCGGTCCTGCAGCTCGTTGGCAAGCATCGTCACCGCCTCTTCCTGGATCTGCGGCCGGCTCATGATCCAGTCGCAGATGCGCACGTACTTCGACAGGCCGATCAGGTTCGAGTGCTCGTTGGGCAACAGGCCGATCCAGACCCGGCCGAGGATCGGGCAGAGGTGGTGCGAGCAGGCGCTGCGCACCTTGACCGGGCCGACGATCATCAGCTCGTTGAGGCGCGAGACGTTCGGGAACTCGGTGACCGGAGGCATCGGCACGTAGCGACCGCGGAACACTTCGGTCAGGAACATCTTGGCGACGCGCCGCGCCGTCTCGGCGGTGTTGTGGTCGCTCTCGGTGTCGATGACCAGCGAGCGCAGCACGCCCTGCATCTTTTCCTCGACCTCGGCGCGCAGCTCGTCGATCTCGCCGGGCTCGATGAAGTCGGCGATGTTGTCGTTGGCGTGATAGCGGCAGTCGGCGCCGATCAGCCGATAGCGGATGCGGTCGGACGCGGGCAGGCGGGCGAGGTCGCCTTCGCTGCGAAAGATCGGGGTGGGTTTCTCGCCGGCCATGTCGGTCGCGTCGTTGTAAAGCGGAAGGCGAGCGTACCGCAGCTTCGCGGATGGGGTCTTGGCCGATCCGGCCTCGCAAGGTACGACCCGTAGACTGCCTCCATGCCCGCCGCCAAGAATGTCTCGCTGCCGCTGGCCCGCCTGCTCGGCCACATGGCCGACGCGATCGCTGCGGTGCGTGCCGGCGAGTCGCTGAACACGGCTCTCGCGCGCTGCCCGCAGGAGGCGCGCGCCGGCACCCAGGCGCTCGCCTTCCATGCGTTGCGCTGGCTCGGCGCGGCCGAGATCGTGCGCCGCGCTCTCGCGAAGAAGGCGCCGCCGCCGGCAGTCGATGCCTTGCTGCTCGGCGCCCTGGCCTTGCTCTGGCCGCCGGGCAACCCGCCTTACGCCGACCACGTGCTGGTCGACCAGGCGGTGTCGGCTGCGCGGAAGAGGGCGCAAGCGAGCGCTTCGTTCGTCAACGCCGTGCTTAGGCGCTTCATCCGCGAGCGCGATGCGCTCGTCGCCGCAGCCCTCGCCGAGCCGCTCGCGCGCTGGAACCATCCGGCGTGGTGGCTCGATCGGCTGCGCGCCGACTGGCCCGACCGCTGGCAGGCGATCGCCGACGCCGACAACACGCATCCGCCAATGACGCTGCGCGTCAACGCGCGTCGCGGCACGGCCGCCGGCTACGTCGCCCGGCTCGACGAGGCGGGACTCGCCGCCGAGGCGGGGCCGGGCCACGTCGTGCATCTGCTTCGTCCGGTACCGGTCGCGCGCCTGCCCGGTTTCGCCGAAGGCGAGGTCTCGGTCCAGGACGCCGCCGCGCAGCAGGCGGCCGAGCTGCTGCTGGCCCGGCCGCTGCCACCCGGTGCCCGCGTGCTCGACGCCTGCGCCGCGCCCGGCGGCAAGACCGCGCATCTGCTCGAGCTCGCCGACCTCGATCTGCTTGCCATCGATCGCGACGCGGCGCGCCTCGTCCGCGTCGACGAGACGCTGGCGCGGCTCGGCCTGCAGGCGACGACGCGGGCCGCCGATGCGGCCGACCCGGCGTCGTGGTGGGACGGCCGCCTGTTCGACGCGATCCTGCTCGATGCGCCGTGCAGCGCCTCGGGCATCGTGCGGCGTCACCCCGACGTGCGCTGGCTGCGCCGCGCCGGCGACATCGCTGCGCTCGTGGCGACGCAGGCGCGCCTGCTCGATGCGCTCTGGCCGCTGCTCCTGCCCGGCGGCCGTCTGCTCTATTGCACCTGCTCGCTGTTCAGGGCCGAAGGGCAGGTGCAGATCGACGCTTTTTTGCAACGGCATGGCGATGCCTTCATCCCCGCGTCGCCCGCTTCGCCGGGGCACCTGCTGCCGCTGCCCGACAATGACGAGACGCGGCCGGCGCCCGCGACTGCAGCGTCGGCCGACGGCTTTTTCCTGACGCTCATCGAGAAACACCGAGATACCACGAACCCATGACCTTGCCGCCGCCGCCCGGCTCGTTGCGCCGCCGCAGCCTGCTGCGCGCGCTCGGTGTCGCGGCGTTGCGGGTTCTGCCGGGCTGGGGCGTGGCGACGGCCTTGCTCGTCAGGTCGCCGCCGGCGCGCGCCTCGACGCCCGAGCTCACTGCCTTCGAGGTCACTCGCGACGAAGACGGCGTCTATCTGAGCTACGCCGTCGAGTTCGATCTCGGCCGCGGTGTCGACGACGCGCTCGTCAAGTCGGTGCCGCTCTTCTTTGTCGCCGAAACCGAAATCTTTCGCGATCGCTGGTACTGGCGTGACCGCCGCGTCGCCCACACCGTGCGCACCTGGCGCATCGTCTACCAGCCGCTCACCTCGACCTACCGCGTGACGACGATCGGCGGCCTGAGCCAGAACTACCCGACGCGGGTCGAGGCGATCGCCTCGTTCAGCCGCTTCGCCCGCTGGAAGATCGCCGAGCCCGGGCAGCTCGAGGAAGGCGGGCGGCACTACCTCGAGTTCCAGTACCGGCTCGACACGACGCAGCTGCCGCGGCCGATGCAGATCGGCATCAGCGGCGAGGCCGACTGGCAGCTCTCGGTCAAGCGCACGCTGCGCATCAACTGAGCCCGCGGAACGCTCTCCATGGCGCACGACGCCGGCCCTTCCCACCCCGCCCCGCCGGCCATGCCGCGGGCCAGCCGCTGGGCCTGGATCATCTCGACCGTGGCCGCGCTCGGCGCCGGCCTGGTGCTCGCCTTCCTGCTCTCGATCGCGACCAACAGCCCGGCCCTCTACGAGCGCCACTACGTCTGGCTGTTCTGGGTCAACGTGGCGCTGGCCAGCCTGCTCGTCACGGTCATCGTCGTCGCCGGCGCGCGCCTGCTCTGGCGTGTCTCGCGCGGCCGCTTCGGCAGCCGGCTGCTGCTCAAGCTGGCGGCGATCTTCGCCCTCGTCGGCGTCATTCCCGGCGTGCTCATCTACACCGTCAGCTACCAGTTTGTGTCGCGCTCGATCGAGAGCTGGTTCGACGTCAAGGTCGAAGGCGCGCTCGACGCCGGCCTCAACCTCGGCCGCGGCACGATCGACTCGATCGTCGCCGAGCTGGGCACGAAGACGCGCCTCGCCGCCGAGCGCTTGGGCGAGGCCTCGGGGCCGGCCGAACCGCTGCGCCTGGAGCGGCTGCGCGAGCAGCTTTCGGCGCAGGAGGTCGGCGTCGTCGGCAGCGCCGGCCAGAGCCTGTTCACGACCGGCTCGGCGACGTCGGGGCTGATGCCGGAGCGGCTGTCGCAACCGCTGCTGCGCCAGGCGCGCACGCAGCGTGTCGTCAGCCAGGCCGAAGGCCTCGACGAAGACACCGCCGCCGCCGGCACCGCGGCGCGGGTGCGCGCCGTGGCCGTCATCCCGAGCAGCAACTTCACGCTCGGCGAGCAGGAGCGCTATCTCGTCGTCACGCAGTCGATCGCGCCGGCGCTGGCCGCCAACGCGCTGGCCGTGACGAGCGCCTACCGCGAGTACCAGCAGCGCGCGCTGGCGCGCTCCGGCCTGCGCAAGATGTATATCGGCACGCTGACGCTGTCGCTGGTGCTGGCCGTGTTCGGCGCCTTGCTGCTCGCGGTCGCGCTCAGCAACCAGCTGGCGCAGCCGCTGCTGCTGCTGGCCGAGGGCGTCGAGCAGGTGGCGCGGGGCGACTTCAGCTCGAAAGCGGTGTTCGCCTCGCGCGACGAGCTGGGCGGCCTGACGCGCTCGTTCGCCGAGATGACCGAGCAGCTTTCCGACGCCCGCGAGCTGGTGCACCGCAGCGTCGTCCAGGTCGAGGGCGCGCGCGCCAACCTGCAGACCATCCTCGACAATCTGACCGCCGGCGTGATCGTGTTCGACCGCAACGGCAACATCGACACCGTCAATCCCGGCGCGACGCGCATCCTGCGCCTGCCGCTCTCGGCCTGGCGCGGTCGCCGGCTCGACGAGGTGACGGGACTCGGCGTCTTCGGCCAGGCCGTCTGGCAGCGCTTCGAGATGCACGCGGCCAGCCCCGAGGCGGGCGAGCGCGACCACTGGCAGGACTCGTTCGAGCTGCAGACCGGCGGCGTGCCCGGCGGCGAGCGTCCGTCGATCACGCTCCTCGTCCGCGGCGCGGCGATGCCGCAAGGGGCGCGGCTGATGGTCTTCGACGACATCACCGAGCTCGTCTCGGCGCAGCGGGTCGAAGCCTGGAGCGAGGTGGCGCGCCGCCTCGCGCACGAGATCAAGAACCCGCTGACGCCGATCCAGCTTTCGGCCGAGCGGCTGCAGTTCAAGCTCGCGTCCAAGCTCGAAGGCACCGACCAGGCGATGCTGAAGCGATCCGTCGACACCATCGTCAACCAGGTGCAGGCGATGAAGACGCTGGTCAACGAGTTTCGCGACTACGCTCGCCTGCCGGCCTCGCAGCTCGAGCCGCTCGAACTGAACGACCTGGTGGGCGAGGTGTTGGGCCTGTACGGATCGGCGCAGGAAGCGGGGCGCTTGCATGCCGAGCTGGGCGAGAACCTGCCGGCGATCATCGGTGACGGCACGCAGCTGCGTCAGGTGATCCACAACCTGGTGCAGAACGCGCTCGATGCCGTGGTCGAGCGCGCCGACGGCCGCGTCCGCGTTTGTACCGAGGTGGCGGCGAACGACCAGGGCGAAGTCCGCGCCGTGCGGCTGATCGTCATCGACAATGGCCCCGGGTTTTCCGAAAAGGTCTTGAAGCGCGCCTTCGAGCCCTATGTGACGACGAAGACGAAAGGAACCGGTCTCGGCCTGGCCGTGGTCAAGAAGATCGCCGACGAGCACGGCGCGCGCATCCGCATCGTCAACCTCGGTGCGGGCGGCGAGGCTACCGACGGCGCGGCGTCGGGCGTGCCGCGCGGCGCGCAAGTTTCGCTATCATTTTCAAAACTCGCTCCGGTGCAACGCGCCGTGGCGGCCGGGACTGCGGCGCGGGCCGCATCCCACTGAAAGGTTCATGGCCACCATTCTTGTCGTCGACGACGAACTGGGCATTCGCGCGCTGCTGTCGGAGATCCTTGCCGACGAAGGCCACACGGTCAAGCTCGCGGAGAACGCGGCGCAGGCACGCGCTTGCCGAGAGCGCATTCGCCCCGATCTCGTCCTGCTCGACATCTGGATGCCCGATGTCGACGGCATCACGCTGCTCAAGGAGTGGGGCACGTCGGCGCAGCTCTCGATGCCGGTCATCATGATGAGCGGCCACGGCACCATCGACACCGCGGTCGAGGCGACGAAGTTCGGCGCTATGGCCTTTCTCGAGAAGCCGATCACCTTGCAGAAGCTGCTGCGCGCCGTCGAGCAGGGGCTCGCCAAGCCGGCCTCGCGCGCCAACGCGGCGGCCGGCGCGGCGGCAAGCGAGCCCGGCCTCACGGTCGAGGCGGCGATGACTGGCGGCACGATGCCGCCCGCGGTGCCGGTGATGCTCGGGCCGCAGCCCGAGCAGAGCTTCGATCTCGACCGGCCGCTGCGCGAGGCGCGCGACGCCTTCGAGAAGAGCTACTTCGAGTTCCACCTCGCGCAGGAAAACGGCAGCATGACG
>JANXWR010000370.1 GCA_025351025.1 Burkholderiales bacterium
GGTTGATGAATGAGCAGGCGACGTTGAAGGGCGTGAACGAGGAACAGACTGCTTCTCTAGAGACGGCCTTGTTGCACGGGCACCATGGCCTGGTGTGCGGACCCAGATGCGAACCGCTCAGCGGGGCTCCATTCCAATCGCGTGGATCTCGAACATTCGAGTCACCAAGGGTTAGTCGAGCTTGCCCGCTGCCGGTCTGACCTGTCACTTCACCTTCTGGCTGATGCCTGCTGCGTGATGGATTGTTGTGATGTCAGGCGGCCACAGGTGCCACCACTGTCGTGTTGGGTTTGACGCTCACGTGCCTGGCATCAAAAGCCTCGCCCTTGGTCATCACCGCCCACAAGATGCGCGCGTTCTTGTCGGCTAGCGCCACTGCAGCTTTCTGCCAGCCGGCGCGCTCGCGCAGCGCGGCCGTCCACTGCGAGATCGGGTCGCTGCGCTTGTGTGCGCTCATCACGGCTGACTTCGCACCCTGGATCAGCAGGCTGCGCAGGTACGTGTCGCCGCGTTTGGTGATGCCGCCCAGGTTGTTCTTGCCGCCGCTCGAGTGCTGGCGGGGCACCAGGCCGATCCAGGCGCCGAACTGAGCGCCGTTCTTGAACTGCTTGAAGTCGCCCACCGTGGCCACCGACGCCGACGCGCCCACCGGGCCGATGCCCATCAGCGCGGCGGCCTTCTTCACCGTCGGGTTGTCCTTGGCGTGCGCGGCAATGCGCTCGTCACACCAGGCCAGGTGAGCGTCGAGCTCGCGCCACTGCGACTGCGCGCGCTGCAGCACCAGCCGGGCCAGGGTATTCATCTCGTTGCTCGCGTCTTCGAGCACGTCGGCCAGCACGGACTCGAGTACGGCAGGGCTTTGCGCGAACACCAGGCCGAACTCGGCCAACAGGCCACGGATGCGGTTGATGCACGCGACTCGCTCGGCCTTGAACCCTTCGCGCAAGCGGTGCACGCACAGCATGCTCTGCTGCTCGATCGTCTTGACCGGCACGAAGTGCATCTGCGGCCGGCCGGCGGCTTCGCAAATGGCGGCGGCGTCGTTGGCGTCGTTCTTGCCGCTGGCGCCTTGCTTGCGATACGGACTGACCAATTGCGCAGCGATGATGCCCGCGTCCAGGCCCAGGCCGATGAGCTTGCGCGTCCAGTGGTGCGCGCTCGAGCTGGTCTCCATCGCGACGATGCAACCCGCCGGCAGTTGCGCGCACCAGGAGATGAACTTGTCGCGCGCCAGAGCGCGGCTGGTGAGCACGTGGCCGGCGGCATCGACGGCATGGACCTGGATCACGCGCTTGGCCAGGTCGACCCCGACGCGAACGGCTTCACCTCTGCCTTGACCTCGTGTAATCTGCTCCACGGACTTCCCCTTTCCAATGCTTCAGGTTGATGACTCACACCACCAATCTTGGCGCTTCGACGCCGTTGCAGGATTGTGGGAAGTCCCTTCGCATTCCTTTCCCGCTCGAAGCGCGCGCCCGGGCCGCCGCGGCGGCGTGTTCGTCGCGCCTCGGCGCAGTTCGTCCACGCCAACCCCGGCTTCGTCGCAAGTCGCTGTCGCGGCGCTTCGCGGCTGCCTAGAGTTCGCTCCATCGCAAGCCCGACAACGTCTTCAAGGAGCCCACCATGATCAGCCGCCTCACCTTCTCCGCCACCGTCTTCGCCATCCTGGCCGCAGCCACCCTCACCTTCGCTGCCGAGTCGCACCAGCAGCAACGCGCCGAGCCGGCGCGCAGCAACGCCATCGTCGCCGCGTCGAGCGCCATCGTCGTCATGCCGCGGGTAGAAATCATCGGCCGCCGCACCCACTGAGATCCACCAGGCGCGGGTTCGCCGCGCGACAAACCAGGCTCCCGGGCCGCACGAATTGCCTCGTGCGGCCCGTTTTCCTTGTGGCGGCGCCGCGCCTTCCATGGATTCCTCGCCGAAGGCGCTCAAGGAATCGCCGGAGGTACCGAAATGAGAAGGGTCGGCGCTCCCGAGGGGGGATCTCCGCATTCGATCCTGCCCGGCATCGCCCGCCACATGAATTTCCTGGAAAGCCATCGCTTGCTGCCCTGCATCGCGGGACTCGTGATCAGCGCTGCCCTGCTCTGGCTGGGCGCCGAGATGTTTGCCGCGGCACGTGCCCGCACGCAGCGGAGCGGCCGGCGACTGCTCGCGGCGGCACTCGTCATCGTCGGCTGCGGGCTCTGGTGGCCGGGCCATTTCCTCGAGCCCGTCGGGGCCACTGGCAGCGCGGCGGGCGGCATATCGGCTGTCGCCGCCGCTCTGGCGCTCGCGCTGGCCGGGCTGGCCGGCGCCACCGCCGTCGCCGGAACGCGCAAGACGCTGCCCGCTTTTGCCGGACTGTCCCTGCTGACGCTGATCGTCGCCTACGCGCATTCGCTGTTCGCAACGCCGGGACTCTTTCGCACCAGCGCGATGATCGGTCCGTGGGGACCGAGCCTCGCCATCCTGGTGCTGGCGACGGCCCTGGTCATGATCGGCCTCGAGTTCAAGCCGAGCCGGAAGCTCCGCGCCGCCCGCGTGAGCGGCGCCGTACTCGCCGCGTTGCTCCTGACCCTGGCCACCTCCTCGCCGGGCGAGCCGGCGGCCGCCCTGATGCCGGCCTGGACCGAAGCGCTGCTGCTCGGCGCCCTCGTGTTGACCGGCGCGGTGATGCTCGAGGCGCTCGGTGCGCCCCCGGCACGCGATCCGGAGCCCTCGCGGCGCGCCGCCGCCGCCGCTGCCGCGCCGATGGTCGACAGCCTGACGCAGCTGCCGACCCGGGTCTACTTCGAAGACCGCCTCGCCGCCGCCGCCACCAAGGCCGACGCCAACGCCAGCCGCCTCGCCCTCCTCTTCATCGACCTCGACGGCTTCAAGCCGGTCAACGACACCTACGGCCACTCGATCGGCGACCTCGTCCTCGAGCAGGTCGGCCAGCGCCTGAAGGCGATGTCGCGCGGCAAGGACGTCGTGGCCCGCGTCGGCGGCGACGAGTTCCTGCTGTTGCTGACAAACGTTCAGGCCACCGAGTCGGTCGCGCAAGTGGCGGCGCGCCTGATCCAGGGCCTGTCGCATCCGTACGCCGTCGAAGGCCGCGAGGTGATGATTTCGTGCTCGGTTGGCATCGCGATGTACCCGGACGGCTGCAGCCACGCCAAGCTGATCGCCCGCGCCGATGCAGCGATGTACGCGTCGAAGCGCGCCGGCGGCTCGAACCACTGCTTCTATTCGCCGGCCATGGACGCCGACGCCGA
>JANXWR010000372.1 GCA_025351025.1 Burkholderiales bacterium
CGAGCGCCAGTCGTTGCGCGCGAAGGCCGGCGTCGCCGCGAAGTTGGTGCGCTTCGATTCCGGGTCGGCCAGCTCCTTGTCGACCTTCGGCAACTCGGCCAGCTGCTCCGGCGTGCGGCGCACGATCCAGACCGGCTTGCCGCGCCATTCGACAGTGAGCTTCTCGCCCGGCTTGATGCCCCCGATGTCGACCTCGACGGCCGCGCCGGCGGCGCGTGCGCGCTCGGAGGGCTCGAAACTGCTGACGAAGGGAACGGCGACGAATCCTGCGCCGACGGCGCCGGCACATCCCGACGCAATGATCCAGGTGCGCTTGCCACCGTCGATCTTCTGGTCACTCATACTGATCTGGTTCCTGTTGACGCTCGGACGAGACGCAAGAAGTCAACCCGACATTCTAATGGAGGTGTCAAGGCGGACGAGCCCTCTCCCACGCGCCGCGGCCAAGTCTTGACTTCCCGGACGCGCCGGGAATACTCGGACCACCGCGGCGAACGGAGTACGAGATGGGCCTGATCACCGAGTTCAAGGAGTTCGCGTCGAAGGGCAGCGTCGTCGACCTCGCCGTCGGCGTCATCATCGGCGCCGCCTTCGCGAAGATCGTCGACTCGCTCGTCAAGGATCTGATCATGCCGGTGGTCGGCCGCATCTTCGGCGGCCTCGACTTCTCGAACTATTTCATCGTCCTCGCGCCGCCGCCGGCCAACTATGCCGGGCCGATGACCTACGAGGCCCTGACCAAGGCCGGCGTGCCGCTGTTCGCCTGGGGCAACTTCCTGACCGTCGCGGTCAACTTCGTGATCCTCGCCTTGATCATCTTCATGATGGTCCGGCAGATCAATCGCCTGCGCCGGAGCGCGCCGCCGGCACCGGTGGCCACGCCAGAAGACGTGCTGCTCCTGCGCGAGATCCGCGACGCGCTCAAGCGCTGAACGCGGCGTCGCCGGCGCCGGAGCGGCCGGAGCAGGCGCCAAGCGTGACGCAGTGCCGCGACCCGGCTCGATTTTTGGGCTCATACTCGGAGCAACTTCGCCTGTGTCGAGGACCTCCTGCGAGCGCCAGCCCCGGCGCCTCGCGTCATGCCCGAGATGAATTCGATCGAACCTCGCGTACAAGCTGCGCTCGACGCGGCGATGAACCAGATCCGGACGGCCGCTGCGGCTGCCGCAATGCGCGTAGCGGAAATCCTCGACACGCAGGCTCAGAACGCGACCAGGCCGGCCGAGCGCGAGATGATCTTCAACGCTCTCCAGGAGCTGCGCCGCAACATGGGCATGTTCCAGGGCTCGTTCCACGAGGCGCTGCGCGAACGCGTTGCCAAGGAACTGACACCGGCAGTCGACAACAAGCGCAAGCTCGAGTCCGCCGACTGGGAAACGCTCAGCCTGGTCGACGTCCAGGAGGTCGAGGAGCGCATGAACTACGTGCGCCTCGGCCAGCTCATTTCGCACGAGTGCGAATCGCAGTTGCGCGACCTGGCCGCCTACATGGGATCGCTGCTCTCGCTCGGCCGCGCCGACGAGGAACGCAATCCGCTGCGCGCCGAGGTGATCGGCGCGGCGCTGAACCGGGGCATCGAGTCGATCTCGGGCGAGCGCGAAAGCCGGCGCATCTACACGCGCGAGCTCGGCCAGGCGGTGGCGCAGGCCATGCCGCAGTGCTATGCCGAGATCTTGAAGATGCTGCAGGCGCGCGGCATCCAGCCGGTGCACCTGACGGTGCGCACGGTCGAGGGTCCAGGCAACCAGTTGCACGGCGCCAATTCGGGCTACATGGGCATCCAGCGCGACGGCCGCGTCTCGACGCGCGGCGGCAGCTACGGCGATTTCGACGAGCCGTCCGGTGCCGGTGACATGGACCTTCTTGCTGCGCACCGGCGCGCGCTCGCCACCGCGTTCCCGGGCCAGACGCCGTCCGACAGCATCCGCGACGCCGTGCCCGCGCCGCGTGGCGGCTTCGGCCGCGGCGGCGCGCCCCAGGGTCGTCTCAACGCCGCCGCCGACCAGCAACTCATGACCTTACTGCGTCGCCTGACGGCCGTGTCGAGCCGCCCGGGCGACCTCGGTCCGGCCGCCCTCATGGGCGGCTTCGGCGGGCCTGGCGTGGGCGGCGGCCACGGCGGTGGCGGACACGGTGGCGGATTCGGTGGTGGTAGCGGCGGCCTGGGCGGTGGCGGCGGCGCAGGCTTCGGCGGCGGCGCCGGCTACGCGGGCTCGGGCTACGCTGGCACCGGTTTTTCCGGCGGCGGCCTGCCGGGCGGCTTCGAGCCGGGCAGCGGACCTCCCGGTCGTGCGAGCCTCGGCACGGATTCGTCGCGCGGCACCTCGGTCAGCGGCGGCGGCGGCGGGGCGCTCGGCTCGGGCACGCAATACGGCGACGGCCTGACCGGCCTGATGGCGGTCAACCTGATCCGTGCCCACCGCGAGGAGCTGGTGCAGGCCTCGAACGGCAAGCTCGACCACATGGTGATCGACGTCGTCGGCAGCCTGTTCGACCAGATCCTCTCCGATTCGCGCGTCCCGCCGCAGATGGCGCGCGAGATCGCCCGGCTGCAACTGCCGGTGCTGCGCGTCGCGCTCAACGACTCGAGCTTTTTCTCGACGCGCCGCCATCCGGTGCGCCGCTTCATCAACCGCATCGCCTCGCTCGCCAACGCCTTCGACGACTTCAACGACGGGCCCGGCGCGCTGTTCCTGCAGCGCGTGCGCAAGCTCGTCGACGAGATCATCGAAGGCGACTTCGACCAGATCGAGCTCTATGCCGCCAAGGTCGCCGAGCTCGAGTCCTATATCGCCGAGCAGAGCGAGGGCGAGGTCGAGCAGAAGTCGGGCGCGGTCACGACGCTCGAAGCCAAGGAATCCGAGCTGCGCGTGCAGCAGCGCTACATGCTGCAGCTGCAATCGGCGCTCGGCCCTCTGTCGCTGCCGCAGTACGTGCAGGAGTTCCTGTCCCAGGTCTGGAGCCAGGCTCTGGTGCTGGCGACGCGACGCGAGGGCCCCGACTCCGACCGGGCGCGCCGCTATCGGCGCGTCGGCACCGACCTCGTCATGAGCGTGCAGCCCAAGGGCTCGCCGATGTTCCGCAAGAAGTTCCTGATGCAGCTGCCGCCGCTGATGAAGGACCTGAACGAAGGCATGAAGCTGATCGGCTGGCCGGATGCGGCGCAGAAGGAGTTCTTCGGCAAGCTGCTGCCGGCGCACGCCGAGTCGCTGAAGGGCCAGCCCCTGACCGAGCTCGACCACAACATGAAGGTCAAGCAGCTCGAGGCGATCTTCGCCATCCCCGTGCCCCTCGGCGAGACCTACTCGCGCGGCGAGCCGGTGCAGGAGATTGCCGCCGAGGTCATCGAGAAGCGCTTCACGCCCGAAGAGGCGCGCCAGGTCGGCTTCGTGCCCGAGGCCGCCGTCGACTGGGCCGGCGAGATCGACACGAGCGAGGTCGACATCGATCTCGGCGCCGAGCTGCAGCCAGCCGAGCTGGCGTCCGCGTCGGTGGCGGCAGTGCTCGATCCCGAGTCCGAAGGCCAGCTCGGCCCGACCACTTCCGAGTCGGGCGAACCCGGCGAGCCGACCAAGGGGCCGCAGCTCATCGACCACATCAAGCTCGGCTTCTCCTACCAGATGCACCTGAAGGACGAGTGGCAGAAGGTCCGCCTCGCCCACGTCAGCTCGGGGCGGAGCTTTTTCGTCTTCACGCGCGGCGGCAAGCACCAGGAGACGATCTCGATGACCTCGCGCATGCTCGCCCGCATGTGCGAGACCGGGCGCTTCCGCGCCGTCGAGAGCGCCTATCTGATGGAGCGCGCGACGCTGCGCGCGAGGAAGCAGCTCGCCGCGCTCGGCACGCCGACCAAGCACTGATCCCCCGGGGCCCTGCTCACAGGTTCTGGGCGAGGCGACGCGCCATGCGCACCGCCGCGAGCAGGCTCGAAGGGTCGGCGATACCGCGGCCGGCGATGTCGAACGCAGTGCCGTGATCGGGGCTGGTGCGCACGAAGGGCAGACCGAGCGTGACGTTGACGCCGTGCTCGACGCCGAGGTATTTCACTGGGATCAGGCCATGGTCGTGCGTCATGGCCACGACGACGTCGAACTCGCCGGCGTGACCGGCCGCGTCGCGAGCACGCATGAACACCGTGTCTGGCGCGAACGGGCCGCTGGCGTCGATGCCCTCGGCGCGCGCAGCGGCTACCGCGGGGGCGATGATGCTCTGCTCCTCCTCGCCGAACAGGCCGCCCTCGCCGGCGTGCGGGTTGAGTCCGGCGACGCCGATGCGCGGTCGCGCCATGCCTTGCCGCGCCATCGCCGCATGGGCGATGCGGATCGTTTCCAGGACCGCGTCGAAGCTGACGGCGTCGATCGCACGGCGCAGCGACATGTGGATGGTGACGAGCACGGTGCGCAGCTCGTCGTTGGTCAGCATCATGCGGACCGGCGGCACGACGCCGCCGACCGCGGCGAGCGCCTGCAGCATCTCGGTATGGCCTGGGTAAGGCACGCCGGCCGCGGCGAGCGCCTCCTTGTGGATCGGCGCCGTGACGATGGCGTCGGCGTGGCCCGCCTGCACCAGCTGCACGGCGCGCTCGATGCACGCCGCCGCCGCCGCGCCGGCGCGCGCGTCGACCCGGCCGACCGGGGCGTCGATCAAGCCCGCCGGCAGACCTTGGACCTGCAGCACGGCGATGCAGTCGCGCGGAACGCTCCCGAGGTCGTCGGTCGATTCGATGCGTGCGACCGGCAGCAGCCCGCCGGTCGCTGCCGCGGCGCGCCGCATGACGGCGACGTCGCCGACGACGAACGCACCCGCCGCCTCAGCGGTGCGGAACAGGCGCGCGACGATCTCCGGGCCGATGCCGCAGGCATCGCCCATCGTGATCGCGAGCCGGGGTCGGGCGGTCGTAGCCATGCGCCATTGTCGTCGCCGCCGACGCCCGGATAATGCGGCGAATCACCCTCTTCCCGACGATGCGCAAGGCCTGGCTCCTCTTCTCGCAGACCGTGACCGTCGCGGTCGCGCTGCTCTTCGTCGTCGCCACGCTGAAGCCGCAGTGGCTGGGCCGCGGGACGCAGGCCGAAGCCGTGCCGGCAGCGACTACGGCGATCGTGCCGATGCCGTCGCCGGTGCAGAACGTCTCGCTGCTCGGCCCGGCCAAGGCAACGACGAGCTACAGCGCCGCGGCCAAGCGCGCCTCGCCGGCGGTGGTCAGCATCACCGCCAGCCGCGCCACGCAGCGGCCGCGCTCCGACGACCCGATGTTGCGCTTCTTCTTCGGCGACCGCGCCCGGCAGATGCCGGAAGAGCGCCAGTTCGGCCTCGGCTCTGGCGTCATCGTCTCGCCGAACGGCTACCTGCTGACCAACAACCACGTCATCGACGGCGCCGACGACGTCGAGGTGCTGCTCGGCGACGGCCGCAGCGCCAGGGCGCGCACGATCGGCGCCGATCCCGAGTCCGACATCGCGGTGCTGAAGATCGATCTCGACAAGCTGCCGGTGATCGCCTTCGGCGACGTCGACAAGCTGGAGGTCGGCGACGTCGTGCTCGCCATCGGCAACCCCTTCGGCGTCGGCCAGACGGTGACCTCGGGCATCGTCAGCGCGCTCGGCCGCAACTCGCTCGGCATCAACATCTTCGAGAACTTCATCCAGACCGACGCCGCGATCAACCCGGGCAACTCGGGCGGCGCGCTGGTCGATGCGAGCGGCGACCTGCTCGGCATCAACA
This sequence comes from Burkholderiales bacterium, assembly GCA_025351025.1. GTDB lineage: Bacteria > Pseudomonadota > Gammaproteobacteria > Burkholderiales > Burkholderiaceae_C > Schlegelella_A. The sequence goes on from JANXWR010000372.1 coordinate 5,725, forward strand.
CCGCCATCTACTCGCGCAGCGGCGGCAGCCTCGGCATCGGCTTCGCCATTCCCGTGAGCACGGCACGCCAGGTGATGGAAGCGCTGATCAAGGACGGCCGCGTCACGCGCGGCTGGATCGGCGTCGAGCCGCGCGACCTGACGCCGGAGATCGCCAAGACGCTCGATCTCTCGGTGAGCCAGGGCGTGCTCATCACCGGCGTCGTACAGGCCGGGCCGGCCAGCGAAGGCGGGCTGCGCCCCGGCGACGTGGTGCTGAAGATCGCCGGCACGCCGGTCGCCAACACGCCGCAGTTGCTCAACGCGGTGGCCGCGCTCAAGCCGCGCGAGGCGGCGACGATCAGCGTGCAGCGCGGCGCCAGCGCCATCGAGGTCAAGGTCGTGGTCGGTCAGCGGCCGCCATCTAGGCCGGTGCCGGCCGAGCGCTGAGCCGCCGCGGCCGCGGGCGCCCTAGGGCGTCGCCTTTTCTTCCTCGGGTGCCTGCGTGTGCTTGATGAACACCACCGCCGCCCAGATGCCCATTTCGTAGAGCAGGCACATCGGGATCGCCAGGGCCAGCTGCGAGACGACGTCGGGCGGCGTCAGGATCGCGGCGATGATGAAGGCGAGGACGATGAAGTAGCTGCGAAACGCCTTCAGCTTGGCGATGCTGACCAGGCCGATGCGCGCCAGCACGACGACGACGATCGGCACCTCGAAGGCCGCGCCGAAGGCGATGAACATGGTCAACACGAAGCTGAGATAGGCC
>JANXWR010000377.1 GCA_025351025.1 Burkholderiales bacterium
ACCGCGCCGCGGATGTGCTCTAGCTTGTCGAGATAGTCCTGGCTCATCGGCTCGAGAAGATCACGCACTTCGACCACGAGCGCATTCCGGAGCGCATCGTCCATGCGCGCGGCACCGGCGTGCACGGCTACTTCGAGCTGACCGCATCGCTGGCCGAGTACACGACGGCCAGGGTGCTGACCGAGGTCGGCGAACGCACGCCGGTGTTCACGCGGTTTTCGACGGTGGCCGGCGGCTCTGGATCGGTCGACACGCCGCGCGACGTGCGCGGCTTCGCCGTCAAGATGTATACCAAGGAAGGCAACTTCGACCTGGTCGGCAACAACATCCCGGTCTTCTTCATCCAGGACGCGATCAAGTTCCCCGATCTCATCCATGCCGTGAAGATGGAGCCCGACCGCGGCTTTCCGCAGGCGGCGAGCGCCCACGACACCTTCTGGGACTTCATCTCGCTCACGCCCGAGGCGATGCACATGGTGATGTGGGCGATGTCGGACCGCACCCTGCCGCGCTCGCTGCGCATGATGGAAGGCTTCGGCATCCACAGCTTTCGACTCGTCAACGCCGCGGGCGACTCGACCTTCGTCAAGTTCCACTGGCGGCCCAAGCTCGGCCTGCAGTCGACGATCTGGGACGAGGCCGTGAAGATCGCCGGCGCCGATCCGGACTTTCATCGCCGCGACATGTTCGAGGCGATCGAAGCGGGCGGCTTTCCGGAATGGGAGTTCGCGGTCCAGCTCTTCGGCGAGGAAGAAGCGAGCGCCTTTCCTTTCGACCACCTCGATCCGACCAAGCTGATTCCCGAAGAGCTCGTGCCCTTGAAGGTCGTCGGCCGCATGGTGCTCGACCGCTGGCCTGACAACTTCTTCGCCGAGACCGAACAGGTCGCGTTCTGCCCGTCGCACCTGGTGCCGGGCATCGACTTCTCGAACGACCCGTTGCTGCAGGGGCGGTTGTTCTCGTATCTCGACACCCAGCTGTCCCGCCTCGGCTCGCCCAACTTCCACCAGATTCCGGTCAATGCGCCAAAGTGCCCGTTCGCCAACCAGCAACGCGACGGCCACATGCAGATGGCGCGGCCCTTGGGTCGCATCGCCTACGAGCCGAGCTCGCTGGCCGCCGATTCAGCGCGCGAGAGCCCGTCGCTCGGCTTTCGCAGCGCCGTCATCGCCGAGAACGGCGAGCGCGGCCGGGTCCGCTCCGAGACTTTTGCCGATCACTACAGCCAGGCGCGCCTCTTCTATCGCAGCCAGACGGCGCACGAGCAGGCGCACATCGCCTCGGCGCTGGTGTTCGAGCTGTCGAAGGTGCAGGTCCTGCATGTCCGCGTGGCGATGGTCGGCCATTTGCTCAACATCGACGCGTCGCTGGCGCGGCGTGTCGCCGACGGCCTGGCGCTCGACGCGATGCCGGCCGCACCGGCGGCGGCCCGTCCCGCGCTCGACATGCCGGCGTCGCCGGCGCTGCAGATCATCGGCAAGATGCGGGCCACGCTCGATGGCCGCGCGATCGGCATCCTCGTCGCCGACGGCTCCGACGGCGCGCTGGTCGCGGCGTTGAGAAAGGCAGCTACCGCCGCGGGCGCCAGCGTCAAGATCGTCGCCCCGAGAGTCGGCGGCGCGACGCTCGCCGACGGCTCGCGTCTGGCCGCCGACGGCCAGCTCGCGGGCACGCCGTCGGTTCTGTTCGATGCCGTCGCCGTCGTCCTTTCCGAGTCCGGCGCAGCGTCGCTGAGCGGCGAGGGCGCGGCCATCGACTTCGTGCGCGATGCCTTCGGCCACCTCAAGGCGATCGCTTTCGATCATGGCGGCCAGATCCTGCTGCAAAAGGCCGGTGTCGAGCCCGACGCCGGCGTCGTCAACGCCCACGACACGGGCGCCTTCGTCGCCACGGCGAAGACCCGGCAATGAAATCGGGAAGCGTCGGTGCGCATGCTGGCTTGATCGGCGCGGCGCGTCGGGCACCCTGCGACAATCCTCACTGAACGGGCCACGAGGCCCGCAGGGAGAGACTTTGGGGGGCGACGATTTCAGTGCGCAGCGGGCAGCGCTCGGGGCACATTTCAAGGCGCGCATTCCGGCCGTGCTCGAGACTTGGCGCGCTCTCATCGCGGCTGATCCGCAACTGACGACAGGCGACTCGCTGCCGCGCGCCGCGCTCCTCGATCACTTGCCGAGCTGGCTCGATACCTTTGCTGCCGCACTCGCCGCGGCGCCGGGCGCGTCGGCGGCCGGCCGGGCCGAGGTCGCGGAGTCCAAGAATGCCGAAGCGCATGGCTTGCAGCGCTGGCAGCAAGGCTACGACCTGCAGGAGGTGACTCGCGAATGGGGCGCGCTGCACCGCTGCCTGGTGCTCGAGCTCGAGCGCTACGCGGCCACCACGCCCGAGGCTGCGCCCCAGGTTCTGAGCGACGCACGCTCGATGCTGGCCTCCTACCTGAGCGAGGCGACGAGCGAAAGCGCCGCTACCTACTTCCGGCTCGAGCGCCTCGAGGCGGCCGGCTCGGTGCGCGACCTCGAGGAGGCGCTCGGCGAAGTGCGCGAGCTCGAGCGGCGCCGTGCCGAGCTGTGGCAACAGGCGGCGCACGATCTGCGCGGCAACCTCGGCGTGGTATCCAACGTCGCGCACGGGCTCACCTTCGACGGCCTGCCGGCCGAGCGCCGCCAGGACTTTCTCTCCCTGCTGCGCAACAACGTCGTCGCCCTGAACCGGCTGCTCGACGACGTGACCGACCTGGCGCGCCTGCAGGCCGGCCAGGAGCAGCGCCGCGTCGCTTCCTTCGACGCGGCACAGATGCTGCATCGCCTGGGCGAGGACGTGCGCCCGATGGCCGAGGCGCGCCGCCTGTCGCTCACCCTGGAAGGACCGGAGACGCTGCCGGTCGAAGGCGACGCGGTGAAGATTCGCCGCATCGCCCAGAACCTGCTCCTCAACGCGCTGAAGTACACGGAACGCGGCGGCGTCGTCGTCACCTGGGGCGACACCGTGGCACGCGACGACGGCCGCTGGTACTTGAGCGTCGAAGACACCGGCCCGGGCTTTCACGCCGGCCCCGGGGCGCCGCTCGTCGCCGCGCTGGGCACGGCCTCGGGCGAGCCCCTCGGCGACGACGACGACCGGCCGGTGCATCAGCCGCAAGGCGAGGGGCTGGGCCTGGCAATCGTCAAGCGCCTGTGCGAGCTGCTCGGCGCCAGCATCGAGCTGGACAGCGAGATCGGCAAGGGCACGACGATTCGCGTCCTGCTGCCCGTGCACTACGCCGCGCCTCCTGCCTGAAGCGAGACCTTCTTCACGCCGCATCGCGCGGCGTTGCATCTCGACGCACCCGCTTTACGAGGCTTTACCCCTCGCGTTGATCCGTTCATCAAGCTCGACCGTTGCGGTCTGACACTGCAACGAAGGAGGGCGATGCGATGGACGTTGCCGGGATCGACGAAGAGGTGGCGGTCGCCGAGGCGAGCACGCTTTCATCCGCCAAAGCAGCCTCGGCCGCGGCCTTGCTCTCGGCCACGCTGGTGGCCTGCGGCGGCGGGGGCAGCGACAGCAGCGGCGGTGGCACGGGCGGCGGTGGCGGTGGCGGCACCGGCGCCGCGCCGCCCACCACCGTCGAAGCGTCGCGCTTCCTCGCCCAGGCTTCGATGGGCGCGAACCGCGCCCAGATCGCGCGCGTGCAGGCGATCGGCTACTCGGCCTGGCTCGACGAACAGTTCGCGATGGCGGCGTCGACGACGCGCTGGGACGCGCTCGTCGCCGGCGGCTACTCCGACCCGAGCTACAAGAACGGCGAAGGCGGCTTCGACGCCTCGGCCTGGCGCAAGCTCATCGCCTCGCCCGACACGCTGCGCCAGCGCATCACGCTCGCGCTCTCGGAGATCTATGTCACCGCCATCGACGGCCTGACCGGGGGCGGTTGGAAGGCCTTCGCCGCCGCGAACTACCTCGACCTGATCGAGGCCAACGCCTTCGGCAACCACCGCACGCTGCTGCAGCAGATCTCGGGCAACACGGCGATGGGCATGTTCCTGACCTTTCGCGGCAGCATGAAGGGCAACCTGGTCTCCGGCGCGCTGCCCGACGAGAACTACGCGCGCGAGCTGATGCAGTTGTTCACGATCGGTCTCGTGCAGCTCAACCTCGACGGCACGGCGCAACTCACCGGCGGCGTGGCGACGCCCACCTATGCGCTGGTCGACATCACCGGCCTGGCACGCGTCTTCACCGGCTGGGACTTCGACCTCGCCGGCCAGACCGGGGCGGTCGCGTCGGCCACGCCCGACTTCATCCGCCGGCCGATGATCAACTACGCGGCCCGCTACGAGACCGGCGCGAAGACCTTTCTCGGCACGACGATCCCGGTCGGCACCGACCCGACGGTGGGTCTGACGATGGCGCTCGACACCATCTTCGCGCATCCGAACGTCGCGCCGTTCACCTCGAGGCAGCTCATCCAGCGCCTCGTCACCAGCAACCCGACCCCGGCCTACGTGACGCGCGTCGCGACCGTCTTCAACAACGACGGCAGCGGCGTCAAGGGCAATCTGAAGGCGGTAATCAAGGCGATCCTGCTCGACGACGAGGCGCGCAACGCGACGATCGCCGCCGGTACCGCCGCCGGCAAGCTGCGCGAGCCGATGTTGCGCTTCGTCGCCTGGGCGCGCGCCTGGAGCGTAACTTCGCCGAGCGATGCCTGGGCCGTCGGCAACACCTCCGACGCGGCGACGCGGCTCGGCCAAAGCCCGTTGCGATCCGGCTCGGTGTTCAACTTCTTCCGGCCGGGCTACGTGCCCCCGAACAGCGCCATCGCGACTGCGGGACTGGTCGCACCCGAGTTCCAGATCACCAACGAATCGTCGGTCGTCGGCGCCGTCAACTTCATGCAGCGCGCGACTTCGGGCGGGCAGGGCGACCTCGCTGCCGACTACACGTCGCTGCTCGGGCTCGCCGACGACGCGGTCGCGCTCGTCGCCGAGATCAACCTCGTGCTCGCCGCCAATCAGCTGAGCGCGTCGACGACGACGACGATCTCGAACGCGGTGGCGACGATGGCGAGCGGCACCGATCCGAATCGGCTGAAGCGCATCTATGCCAGCCTGACGCTGGCGATTGCGGCGCCCGATTTCGTCGTCCTGAAGTAAGGAGAACGCGATGACGATCAACACCTCCCGCCGCGCTTTCATGCAACGCGCCTCGGCCCTGTCGCTGGCCGGCGCGGCCACGCCCTGGGCGCTCAACCTCGCTGCGATGGGCGAGGCCGCGGCCGCCGGCGCCACCGACTACAAGGCGCTGGTCTGCGTCTTCCTCTACGGCGGCAACGACTATGGCAACACCCTGATCCCGGTCGACACCGCCAGCTACGCCGCCTACCAGGGCATGCGGCCGACCGTCGCCTACCTGGCCAGCGACCTGGTCGCGACCACGCTAGCGCCTTCGGTCGCCCTGCCCGGCGGCCGCCAGTACGCGCTGGCGCCGGAGCTCGCGCCGCTGCTGCCGCTCTTCACCGGCGGGGAGATGGGCGTGATGCTCAACGTCGGCACGTTGGTGCAGCCGACGACGAAGGCGCAGTACACGGCGCAATCGGTGCCGCTGCCACCCAAGCTCTTCTCGCACAACGACCAGCAGTCGGTCTGGCAGTCGCAGGCGCCGGAAGGCGCGGCCTCGGGCTGGGGCGGCCGCATGGGCGACCTGTTCGTGGCCGGCAACGGCAATGCCACCTTCACCTGCGTCAACGTGTCGGGCAACGCCGTCTTCCTCTCCGGTGCGACGGCCGTGCAATACCAGGTTTCGACCTCGGGGCCGGTCGCCTTCAACGGCCTGGCCGCGCCGCTGTTCGGCTCGGCGGCGTGCTCGACGGCGCTGCAGTCGCTCGTCACCTCGCCGCGCACCCATCTGTTCGAGAACGAATACACCCGCGTCGCCACGCGCTCGATCGACGCCGGCGGTGTGCTCAGCGCCGCGCTCGCCACGGCGCCGACCATCACCACGCCGTTTCCGGCAGGCAACGCCCTGGCCGATCAACTGAAGTTCGTCGCACGCATGATCTCGACGGCGGCGACGACGAGCACGAAGCGCCAGGTCTTCTTCGTCTCGATCGGCGGCTTCGACACGCACGACGGGCTCGCCTCCATCCACCCCGGTCTGCTCACCACCGTCGCCGATGCGCTGACGGCGTTTCACCAGTCGACGATCGAGCTCGGCGTGGCCAGCCAGGTGACGACCTTCACCGCCTCCGACTTCGGCCGCACCCTCACTGCCGACGACGGCTCAGACCACGGCTGGGGCAGCATGCATTTCATGCTTGGCGGCGCAGTCAATGGCGGGCGCTTCTACGGCACCGCGCCGGTCGTCGCCAACAACGGACCCGACGACGTCGGCCAGGGGCGCTTGCTGCCGAGCACCGGCGTCGACCAATACGCGGCGACGCTCGGCAAATGGTTCGGCATCAGCGACACCGATTTGCTGACCGTGCTGCCCAACCTCGGCAACTACGACCCGAGCCAGAGGAATCTCGGCTTCGTCTGAGCGGTCGCCTCAGTCGAGGCGCTGCTCGCGAAAGAGGCCGAGCCGACCGATCCGCTCGTAGAAAGCGCGCCGCGCTTCGGCGCTGCTCGCGGCGACGGCGTCGTGACGGTCCATCGTTCGATTGTGAATGAATGTCATCGTGAGCGAAGCGAAGGATCTCGTGCCGCGTTGAGATCCTTCGCTTCGCTCAGGATGACGGCCCGGACAACTCCGCTGGCCGCGCCGGCGCCGGCGCGGTACAACCGGGGCCGAGCCCGGAGCGGAGGTCGTCATGACCCAGATGAAACACCTGAGCATCGTCGACGGCGCCTTCCTGCACATGGAAAGCGCCGAGATGCCGATGCACGTCGGCAGCCTGAATTTGTTCGAGCCGCCGGCCGGCTACAGCGGCGAGGGCTACTACGAGGCGGTCAAGGCACATGTCTCCAAGCGTATGCACATGGCGCCGGTGTTCACGAGGAAGCTCGCCCTGATGCCGTTCGACCTGGCCAACCCGGTCTGGATCCACGACGACGACATCGACCTCGACTACCACGTGCGCTACATGGTGCTGCCCAAGCCCGGCACCTTCGAGCAGCTCGAGGCGTTGGCCGCGCGGCTGCATTCGATGCTCCTCGACCGCAGCCGCCCGCTCTGGGAGTTCTACGTCATCGAGGGCCTGGCCGACGGCCGCATCGGCTTCTACGGCAAGGTCCATCACGCGGCCGTCGACGGCCAGGCCGGCGTGGCGATGGCGACCAGCATGTTCGACCTGACGCCCGAGCCGCGCGCCGTCAAGCCGCCACGCGAGGCGCGTGCAAACGCGTATCAGCTTGGCGTCGCCGAGCTGCTCGCCGCGGCGCTGCAGAACCAAGCCCGGCAACTGGTCGAAAGCCTGAAGCTGCTGCCGGCGCTGGCCAAGACGATCGCCGGCGCCGCGCGTGACGCGATTGCCGAGCGCCGCAACGAAAGCGCCGAAGACCGCGCCGCGCGCAAGGCCGCGGCGCCGGGCTCGTCGTTCAAGTTCGCGCCGGCCACGCCCTTCAACCACTCGATCACCAACCAGCGCGCGTTCTCGGCGGTGTCTCTGCCGCTCGGCGAGGTCAAGGCGATCGGCAAGTCGGTCGGCGCCTCGATCAACGACGTCGTGCTCTGGCTATGCAGCACGGCGCTGCGCTCCTACCTGAAGGACAGCCGAGAGCTGCCCGACAAGTCGCTCGTCGCCGGCGTGCCGATCTCGCTGCGACAAGAGGGCGACACGACGGCCAACAACCAGGTCGCCGGCACGCTGATCGACCTCGGCACCGAGATCGCCGACCCGGCCTTGCGCCTGAAGGCGATCCAGCGCGGCACGGCGGCGATGAAGCGGCAGATGGGCACCTTCCGCGGCGTCATCCCGACGGACTTTCCTTCGCTCGGCTCGCCTTGGCTGATCGCCGGGCTGGGCGCGCTCTACGGGCGTTCGCGCATCGCCGACTGGCTGCGCCTGGCCAACGTGACGATCTCCAACGTGCCCGGCTCGAAGGTGCCGGTCTACCTGGTCGGCGCGAAGATGACCGACTACTACCCGCTCTCGATCGTCGTGCACGGCGTGGCGCTGAACATCACGGTGCAGAGCCATGTCGACCAGCTCTGCTTTGGCCTGATCGCCTGCCGCCGCGCCGTGCCCGACGTGCACGAGCTCGGCCGGCAGGTGCAGCGCGCGATGCAGTCGCTGCGCGCCCTGATGGCGACGCCAGCGCTCGCCGCGCCGCAGAAGAAGGAAGCTGCAGTCGAGGCCTCCCGGCCGGCGCCGCTAGCGCACGAGGGCGCGACGCCGAAGCGGGCGCGAAAGACCCGCTCGCCGCGCCTGCGCGTCGTGCCGGTGGTGCAGGCCGCCGCGCCGGCTGCGACCAAGCGCAAGACCCGCAACACCGCAGCCGCGCGCTGAACGCTAATGAAGATCGCCGCCGACGTCCTGGTCGCCCTCGTCGCGCTCCTGCATCTCTGGTTTCTCGTCCTCGAGATGTTCCTGTGGGACAAGCCGCTCGGCCTCAAGACCTTTCACCAGACGCCCGAGACCGCGGCGACGAGCAAGGTGCTCGCTGCCAACCAGGGGCTCTACAACGGCTTTCTCGCCGCCGGCCTGCTCTGGGGTCTCTGGCTCGGCGCCGGCGGCACGGCGGTGAAGCTCTTCTTCCTCGGCTTCGTCGTCGTCGCCGGCGTCTACGGCGCCGCCACGGTGGGCAAGAAGATCCTGTTCGTGCAGGCGCTGCCGGCGGCGCTGGCGATGGCGCTGGTGCTCGCCTCGACCTGAGGCCTTTAGAGCAGCTCTTCCTGCGCGAAGGGCTCGAGCAGGAACATCTTCACGCGCAGCAGCCAGTTGTTGTCGGGCTCGTCGTGAAGCACGAGCTGCTTGCCGTCGCGGCCGGTCGATACCCACTCGATCGTTTCGCCGTCGGCGGCCAGGCGCAGCCGGTAGACGCTCGCGCCCCGATCCCTGTCGAACAGGCCGTAGACGGCCTGCGACAGCGCCGGGCTGTCGATGAGCAGGCCGGCCTCGGTGTTCGACCAGACGGAGCGGTTGTCGAGGTTCATCGAGCCGACGAACAGGGTGCGCCGATCGATCAGCGCGACCTTGGCGTGCAGGCGGCCGAACGACTTGCGGAAGTCGCCGAAATTGCCGGCGTCGCGGGCCAGGCTGGGGCTCAGCTCGTAGATCTCGATGCCCATCTTCAAAAGGTCGCGCCGGTAGCGTGCGTAGCGCCAGTGCACCAGCGGCTCGTCCGTGGCGCCGAGCGCAGTGGTCAGGACGACGACGCGGATGTGGTTATCGATCGCCTCTTTCATCATCGTCAGGCCGATCGGGCCGGGGATGAAATACGGCGAGGCGATCACGACCTCGCTGCACGCGCCGTGAAAGGCCTCGAGCGTGCTGCGCGTGACGGTGGCGAGGTTCTCGTCGCGGTCCTTCCTGACGATCTTTTCCGGCGCGTCGGCAAACACGCTGGCGTCGGCGAAGGTGAGCGTCATCTGCCCGGCCGCCAGCTCGAACTCGACGCTCGCCAGGCCGTACGGGTCGCCGAGGGTCGACTCGAACGCCGGTGCCGGATTGGTCGCCAGCTCGTCGAAGCGGCGCTGCGCCGTGGCGGCGTCGGTCTGCAAGGCGACGACGCTTTGCACCGGGTAGGCGTAGTCGCTGTTCCAGTAGCGGTCGAACACGCCCGACAGCTCGCGCACCACCGGCCCCGCCGCGACCACGTCCATGTCGATGAAGTTGGCCTGGGCGCTGCGCATGAAGTATTCGTCGGCCATGTTGCGTCCGCCCGAGACCGAGAAGCGGTTGTCGGCGATGAACAGCTTGTTGTGCATGCGGTGGTTGATGCGCGTGAACTCGTGCAGCGAAAAGATCAGCCGGCCGGCCAGCGTCGCGCCGCGCGACGGCAGGGGATTGAAGAGGCGCACTTCGACGTTGGGCACCTCGGCCAGGGTGCGGAACAGCTCGTCCTCGCCGGCGGTGTAGAGGTCGTCGACGAGGAGCCGCACGCGCACGCCGCGTCCGGCCGCGTCGCGCAGCTCGCGCAGGAACTGCAGGCCGATGCTGTCGCGCTGGATCTGGTAGTACTGGACGTCGAGCGAGCGCTCGGCGCGCCGCGCCAGGGCGACCCGCGCGTCGAAGGCGAAGTCGCCGGCCGGCAAGAGGCGAAAGCCCGACTCGCCGGGCCCCGATCCGTCGAGGCTGGTGGTGGCGAGCCGGCCGAGCAGCGTGCCGCGGGTGTCGGTGATCGCCTTGCTCTCGGTCCGCGCCGGCAAGGGTGGCAGGCTGGCGCAGCCGGCGAGGACCGCGATCGCGCAGAGCGCGGAGAACCGAACAACGAGGTGCGTGGCAGCGAAGGTCATGCGTCCTGGCCGGCCGCCGAGCGACGGCGGGGGCGCATTATCTCGGGCCGGCGTCGACCCTGGTCGGACGACCGGCGCTTCGGCCGGCGCCCGGCCTCAGTATTCGATGCGCGCGCGCCCGCAGCGCTTGGCGCGGTAGAGCGCCGCGTCGGCGATCTCGACCAGCATGCCGCAGTCGACGCCTGCCGCGGCAACCTGGCTGGCGATGCCGATCGAGATCGTCAGCCAGGCCGAGGTGGCCGAGGCGCGATGCTCGATCTTCGCGTCGCCGACGATCTGCGCGCAGCGCTCGGCGGCGCGGCGCGCCTCGTCGAGGTCGGCGCCGGGCAGGAGCAGGGCGAACTCCTCGCCACCGTAGCGCGCCACCAGCTCGCCGCCGCGCCGCATCGCCTGGCCGACCATGCGCGCCACCTGGCGCAGGCAGACGTCGCCCGAAGGATGGCCGTAGTGGTCGTTGTATTCCTTGAAATGGTCGATGTCGATCATCAACAGGCCGACCGGCTCGCCGCGCCGCGCCGCGCGCGCCCACTCGGTCTTCAACGTCTGGTCGAACATGCGCCGGTTGCCGACCTCGGTCAGCGCGTCGGTCGTCGACAGCCGCGTCAGCTGCTCGTTGAGGCGGTGCATCTCGAGCACGATCGTCTTCTTCTCGGTGATGTCCTGGAAGGCGCCGAGCAGGCGCACCGGCCTGCCGTCCTCGATCACGGCGATGCCCTGGGCGCGGACCCAGCGCGGGTTGCCCTTGGCGGTGACGAAGGGCAGCTCCAGGTCCCACGGCGTGCCCTGCGCGGCGCCGGCCTCGACGGCGGCGCGGATCAGCGGTTGTGCCTCCGGCGCATAGAAGTCGATCGCGTTCTCCAGGCTGGGCATGGCCCCGGGCTCGAGCTCGTGGATGCGGAAGACCTGCTCGGTCCAGACGACGCGCGAGGTTGCGAGGTCGAGCTCCCAGCCGCCGATGTGCGCCAGCTCGCCGGTGCGCTTGAGCATCTCGGCCGAGCGCTCGATCTGCGCCTCGGCCGCCTTGCGCCGGGTCAGGTCCATGTGCGTGCCGGCCATGCGCACGGCGATGCCGAACTCGTCGCGCTCGACCACCTTGCCGCGGCTTAGCAGCCAGACCCAGTGGCCGTGCTTGTGGCGGACGCGGAACTCGCATTCATAGGCCGGCGTCTCGCCGCGAAAGTGCGCTTCGACGGCGCCGAGCATGCGCTCGCGATCGGCGGCGTGGATGATGCCGTGCCACTCGCCGCCGAACTCGCCGATCTCGCCGGGCGCGTAGCCGAGCTGCTGCCGCGTCACCTCGTTGTGCTTGAAGCGGTCGGCGCGCAGATCCCAGTCCCACAGGCCCAGATCGGCGCCCTGCAGCGCCAGCTCCAGCTGCTCGGCGCTTTGCCGGCGCTCGCGCGCGGCGCTGGCAGCGAGCCGGGCAAAGGCCTTGCGCCGCCATTGCGCGCTGTGCAGCCCGAAGGCCGCGGCGGCGCAAACGATGGCGAAGAAGATCGAATACTCGAGCGCCTGCTGGCGCCAGGCGCGAAAGACCTCGGGGACGGCGCGGCTGACGGTGATGGCGAGCGGCTTGTCCATGTGCAGCTCGGGCGGCGCGACGTTGCGCAGCGCCGCCATGCGCCGCTCGCCGGAGGCCAGGCGAGGCGCCGCGGGCGGCTCGACCGGCGCGGTCGTCGCCGCCATCTGGCGTTCGCCCTCGACCTCGACCTCGAGCGGGGTGGCATCGCGCGGCATCGTCACGAACACCTTGCCGTCGCTGTGCGCGAGCGACACCTCCATGTCCGGCGCGTACAGCACCGAGCGCATCAGCACTTCGAAGTACTCGGGCTCGAGGGCGGCGATGACGGTGCCGGCGTAGCCGCCGTTCGGCGCGACGATGGCACGGGCGAAGACGATCGTGTAGTTGCCGAGCGAAGTCTTGTACGGCGAGGCGACGTACAGCGTCGCCGGGTTGCGGTCGCCCTTGGGCACGCGGAAGTAGTCGCGGTCGCTGAAGTCGCGCCCGAGCAGGGCGTCGACGCTGGTCGCGACGACGGTGCCGTCGGGATCGAGCAGGACCATCGAGCGCACGCCGGGGATGGCGTCGCTCAGCGCCTTCAGGCGCGGCGAGAGCAGCGACGACACGCTGTAGACCGGCGTGGTCAGGAACTCCTCGCGCACGCTGACGAGCGCCCGGTTGATGCCGTCGAGCTGCTGGCCGACGTTCTCGTCGACGACCCGCGCCTGCACCTGCAAGCGGTCGCGCTCGGTCGTGTCGGTGGCATGGTGCGTCTTCGCCAGGGCGTAGCCGATGATGGCGCCGACGATGGTGAGCGCGGCGAGCAGCGCCAGCCACTCGGCGAGGAAGTGCTGCCCGAACGGCAGCCGCGGCGGGGCCGGCGCTGCAACGACGCGCTCCGGCGCCAGGCCCAACACGCTCGGCTCGAAAGCGCTGATGACCGAATCGATCGTCATGGCGGGGGCGCGGGCAGCGCCCGGCCCGTTCCTGAAACGCGGGACATGGAAAGGTCTTCGGCAGCGTGGCGCCGAAATGAAGCGCGCATCGAGGGTCTTTTGCACGACACGCCGCCGCCGCCAGCTTCCGCACAGGGCTGGATGGAATTACAGTCCACGACACCGTGACTATCTCGTCCCTCTTGCCCGCCCCCGCGGCGCCTGCTGCCGCACCCGCGGCTGAACCCGGCAGCGCGGTCTTCCGCCACTTGAACGACGCGCAGCGGCGCGCCGCCGGCTACGGCATCGGCGCGGGCAAGGCCGGCCACGGGCCCTTGCTCGTCATCGCCGGCGCCGGCTCGGGCAAGACGCTGACTCTTGCCGCCCGGGTCGCCCGCCTCGTGCTCGCCGGCGCCGATCCGTCGCGCATCCTGATGCTGACCTTCTCGCGCCGCGCCGCCGCCGAGATGGAGCGTCGCGTCGGCCAGGTGCTGCATGAAGCGCTCGGCCTTGCCCCGTTGCGCGGCGCGCCGCGGCTCGCCTGGTGCGGCACCTTCCACGCCATCGGCGCGCGCCTGCTGCGCGGCCATGCGGCGCAGATCGGCCTCGATGCGTCGTTCACCGTCGACGACCGCGGCGAGTCCGAGGACCTGCTGCACGTGCTGCGCCAGCGCCTCGGGTTGGCGGCGACGCGCAAGCGCTTTCCGCAGAAGTCGACCTGCCTCGCGATCTACTCGCGCGTCGTCAACTCGCAGGCCGGGCTGCGCGAGGTGCTGGCGAGCGTGTTCCCGTGGTGCGGTGATTGGCACGAGGAATTGAAGCAGCTGTTCGCCGCTTATGCCGACGAGAAGCAGGCGCAGCGCGTGCTCGACTTCGACGACCTGCTCGTCTGGTGGGCGGCGGCGCTTGCCGAGCCGGCCGTCGCCGCGGCGATGGCGGGGCGCTTCGATCACGTCCTGGTCGACGAGTATCAGGACACCAACCGCCTGCAGGCCGAGATCCTGTTCGGCCTGAAGCCGGATGGCCGCGGCCTCACCGTCGTCGGCGACGATGCCCAGGCTATCTATTCGTTTCGTGCCGCCGAGGTGCGCAACATCCTCGACTTCGCGGACCGCTTCACGCCGCCGGCCGAGGTCGTCACGCTCGAGCGCAATTACCGCTCGACGGTGCCGCTGCTGGCGGCGTCGAACGCCGTCATTGCGCTGGCCGCGGAGCGCCACGCCAAGACGCTGTGGAGCGATGCGCCGATGGTCGAGCCGCCGGCCATCGTCTGGGTCGCCGGCGAGAGCGAGCAGGCGGCCTGGGTCGCCGACCGGGTGCTGCAGCTGCGCGAGACCGGCATCGTCCTGAAGAGCCAGGCGGTGCTGTTTCGCGCCGCGCAACACAGCGCCGCGCTCGAGCTCGAGCTGGCCCGGCGCGACATTCCCTTCGTCAAGTACGGCGGCCTGCGCTTTCTCGATTCGGCGCATGTGAAGGACGTGCTCGCGGTGCTGCGTTTCGCCGCCAACCCGCGCGGCGAGCGGGCCGGTTTGCGCGCGCTCCAGCTCGTGCCCGGCATCGGTCCGGCCAGCGCGGCGCGGCTGATGGCGCAGATGGCCGGCGTCGCCGATCCCGAAGCGGCGTTGCGCGCCTTCCAGCCGACGGCGTCGAACGCATCGGGCTGGCGCGACTTCGCCGACGTGTTCGCGGCGCTGCGCCGGCCCGGCTCGGCCTGGCCGGACGAGATCGGCGCCGTCGAGCGTTGGTACCGGCCGCAGCTCGAACGCCTGCACGACGACGCCGCGCCGCGAGCCGCCGACATTGCCCACCTGGTCCGGCTCACCGCCGGCTACCCGTCGCGAGAGAGCTTTCTCACGGAGCTCGCGCTCGATCCGCCGGCGGCGACGAGCGACGAGTCCGGCCCGGGCGGTCACGACGAGGACTCCCTGATCCTCTCGACGATCCACTCGGCGAAGGGCCAGGAATGGATCGCGGTCTCGGTGCTCAACGTCGTCGACGGCTGCATCCCGTCGGACATGGCCACCGGCAATGTGGCTGAGATCGAGGAAGAGCGCCGCCTGCTGTATGTCGCCATGACGCGGGCACGCCATCACCTGCATCTGCTCGTGCCGCAGCGCTTCTACGTCACGCAGCAGGCCGCCTATGGCGACCGTCATGTCTACGCGGCGATCAGCCGCTTTCTGCCGGAGTCGATCCGCGATCGCTTCGTGCACCTCACGCCGGGCGAAGAGGCGGAGGGCGAATGCGGCGCGCGCGACGAGTTGACCGCTGCGGCCATGCACGACGTCGGCGCGCGCGTCCGGTCCGCCTGGCGCTGAGGCGCGAGCGCGCAAAAGAAAGCGGCAATGCCGGCGCTGCCGACACTGCCGCTGTTGACGAGCTCTCGTCGTTTCGGCAAGAACTCGCGGCCTGCGCCTTCGTCACATCTTGTCGATGGCGCCCTTGACCTTTTCCTTGGCGTCGCCATAGCCGGCCTGGGCCTTGCCCGCCGCCTCGTCGAGCGTGCCTTCGGCTTCGAGATCGCGATTGCCGACCACCTTGCCGGTCGTTTCCTTGACTTTGCCCTTGGCCTCTTCGACGCGGCCCTTGACTTGATCCTTGTTCATGAAATTCCTCTCGTGAGACGGTTGCGGATACTCGGCTGACACCTGCGAATCCGGTGCGGCGAAAGCCGGTAGGAACACTGTCTCAGCAGCGTCATTTCGGGTCTGTCGGCTACTGGACGAAGCCTGCGTAGGACGAGACCGGCCGCCGTTTCGCGCCGGTCTGCGCGATCAGCCGAAAGCGCTCGCAGTACCGCGCGCGGCACGCGCGAAATGGCCGCCGCCGAGGTCCATGAGGAAGGCGCCGAGCCAGGCCGAGCCCGAGCCGGTCGGGTACATGCGCTCTTCGCCGGTGGAGCAACAGCGCACACGCAGCAGGCCGCCGCGCAAGCCGAAAAGGTCGGCGAGCGCCGGCGAATCGTCGTCCTCGAGCTCGAAGTCGTCGACCTCGAAGCCCTTGGCGCGCAGAACGCTGCTCAATGCCTGGGCGGCGGGCGGCTGTTCGAGCAGGGTGAGTACTTGCATGGCGATGGTGATTGCCGCACATCATGAACAGCAAGCATGTCGGACGGAGCCGCATGCGCGCGTCGTCCAGTGCCAAACGCGTGCGTTTTGCGCACGGCGTCGCGCCGGTCACCGACGCGTACGAAAGAGGTGGTGAACGGCGCTACAGTCCGCCCTCTCCCAGCTACCGGCGCATGCGCCGCGACTGCCATGAAGACCCCGCGAACCGCACGACCCTGGTCTTTGTTCGGCGTCGCCATGCTGCTCGTCGCAGGTTGCGCGGCACCGCCAGGGCCCACCGACGATTCCAGAGCGACGACGG
This sequence comes from Burkholderiales bacterium, assembly GCA_025351025.1. Taxonomy (GTDB): domain Bacteria; phylum Pseudomonadota; class Gammaproteobacteria; order Burkholderiales; family Burkholderiaceae_C; genus Schlegelella_A. Next base: position 16,183 of record JANXWR010000377.1, read on the forward strand.
TGCCGGTCGCGCCACCACTCGCCCCGCCGCCACCGCCGCCCGCTCCCGTGCCGGTTCCGCCGGCGCCGTTTGCGGACGCCGTCGCGCGGGCCGGCGAACGGCTGTTGCAGGAAGCGCAGGCAACGATCGGCAACGCGCCGCGCGAGCTCATCATCGACCCGCTGATCGACGCCAGCACCGGCCAGCAGACGACCGGCACGGTGCAGATGGGCCAGCAGCTGGCGACCCTGATCAAGAACCGCGCGCCGCAGTGGAACGTGCGCCAGCTCACGCGCACCAGCCTCGCGAACCGGCCGCTGCTGCTGATCGGCACGCTGACCGCGATCAACACGAAGAACGCCAAAGACGAGAACGCCGATGCCTTTCGCGTCTGCCTCGTCCTCATCGACCTGCGCAGCGGCAAGCTGATCGCCAAGCGCGTCGATCGCGCCACCGTCGCGACCGTCAACGCGGAGCCGACGCCGTTCTTCCGCGACAGCCCGACATGGGCGCTGGACAAGACGGCGGTGGCCTACATCAAGTCGTGCCAGGGCAGCTCGGCCGGCGACAACGTCGACCCGGGCTATCTGCTGCGCCTGCCGGCCTCGGCCATCATCAACGAGGCCCAGGCCGCCTTCGCCGAGAACAAGCCGGCCGACGCCTACCGCCTGCTCCACGAAGCGCAGCTGATCGCCGACCCCGACGACCTGCGCGTGCTGAACGGCCTGTACCTGGCGAGCTGGCGTACCGGCAAGAAGAAGGAAGCGGCCGAGACCTTCGGCAGGATCGTCGGCGTCGGTCTCGATGCCAGGAAGCTGCCGATCAAGATCTTCTTCAACC
>JANXWR010000383.1 GCA_025351025.1 Burkholderiales bacterium
GCCCGGCGTGCCGCGCCCGGCAAGCGAAACCTCGGAGGGCAGATGGCGCAGCAACTCGTCGAGACGCATCAGGGCCTGCTCGAGCTCGGGACCTTACCGCACCGTGATCCTGCCGTCGGGGGCCAGCTTCGGCCGCTTTCCGATCGCCGAACCGGCACGCACCGGAGCACTGACCGCCTTGCTCCCGAGCATGCCCGGCACCGCCTCGTTCGGAGCAGCGCGCAGCAGCGGCGACACCAGCCAAGAGGGCGGCGGCACCGGGCGTGCGGTGCGCAACGACGGGACGGCACGACGCAACCCCGAGCTCGAGCAGGCCCTGATGCGTCTCGACGAGTTGCTGCGCCATCTGCCCTCCGAGGTTTCGCTTGCCGGGCGCGGCACGCCGGGCGGCAATCGCCTCGAGCAGCACCGCGCCGCGCTCGTCGCCAGCGCCAGCGAGCCCCTGGACCGGCAGGTGATCGAGCTGGCGACCCGCCTCTTCGAGTCGCTCTTGGGCGACTCGCAATTGCCCGGGTCGTTTCGTCCGATCTTCGCGCGCATGCAGATCGCCGTGCTGCGCGTCGTGCTCGCCGAGCATGCCGTCCTCGATTCGTACGACCACCCCGTCTGGCGGCTGCTCGACCGCATCGGCGAGGTGAGTCTGGGTTATTCGCGCATCGAGGATCCGCGCCTCTCGGCCTTTCTTGCGTTCTGCACCGCCGTGGCCGAAGAGATGGCCGGCGCGGCTGCGCCCGATTCGGCACTGTTCCGGCGTGGCCTGAATCGGGTCGAGGGGTTCCTGTCCGAGCAGCTTCAGGCCCAGCTGCGTGCCGCGCAGGCGTCGGTCGACGCGCTGCAACTTGCCGAGCGCCGCGAAATCCTGCAACAGCACCTCGCCCAGCGGTTGACCGACCAGATGGTGCAGGTGCGCACCACGCCGACCATCCGCCGCTTCGTCACCGGTACCTGGGCGCAAGTCATCGCCGAGAACATGCTCAGCAAGGGCGAGCAGTCGGAGGCGACCATGATCGACCTGAAGACGGTCGACGACCTGCTCTGGAGCCTGAAGATCCCCGACCACCCGCAAAGCCGCCAGCGCCTGCTGCAGTTGCTGCCCGGACTGCTGCACCGGCTGCGTGTCGGCATGGAGCTCGTTTCGCTGGCGCTCGCGGAGCAACAGGCCGTTCTCAACGAGCTGATGACGATCCACACCGAGGCGCTGCGCCCCGGCACGCGCGGCACCGGGGCGCTGACACCCGAAGAGATCGTTCAACGCATGCGCGACGAGGTCGTTTCCGAGACACCACCGGCGCGCAGCTTCAGCGATTCGGTCATCGATCTGTCGTCGATGGAGACCGTTCCCGCTGAGCACCTGCCCAGCTCGGGTGACAACCCCGGCGACGATCCCGCCCGCCGCGTCGAGGCCCTTCGCGCCGGCGATCGCCAGCGCATCTTCCTGCAGGGACGTTGGAGCCGGGTGCAGTTGCTCTGGCGCAGCGACCGCAGCCTCTTCTTCCTATTCGCCGGCGAATCGCCGTCGCGCACCCATTCGATCACCCGGCGAGCACTCGAGCGCCTGAATTCCGCGGGACTGGTTCAACCGCTCGAAGTGCGGCCGATCATGCAGCGCGCCGTCGACCGGATGATGCGCGACCTTTCGCCGCGCTCCTGACGTAGTCGTCAGGCTGCGAGTTCCCGTTCGATCTCCGCCGCGACCAACTCGGGTCGTTCGTGAACGATCCAATGGGTAGCGCCCGAACGCGAACAAGCCGCATCGACGGCACGAGGGCGCCGAGGCCGTCGAGCAGCGACACCTGCAGCGCGATGTCGTCCTCGGCCCAGATCACGAGGGTCGGCGCGCGCACGGTGACGACCTCCGACGCGAAGCGGATCGTCGTGACGCTGCCGTCGTTTTCGGTCGGCCGTCGCAGCGGCGACGCGTGGCAGTAGTTGCAGCCTCCGCGCAACCCGGCGCGCCGCACGTCGCGGTGGCGTTCGCGAACTGTCTCTGTCAACCAGCCGGCGCCGGGCCGCGATGCGTCGGACGCGCCCATGTTCGTGAAGAACGGCCAGAGGCGGGCAAAATCCGTTCTCCGCGAGCAGAACCTCGGCGTCCGGTCGGCAAAGGAAATTCATGTAGGCGCTGGCTGCCCGCCGCGCCGGGTTGTGTTGCAGGTCGCGCAGAAAGGTGGCCGGATGCGGCGAGTTGACGATGACCAAGCGACGCATGAAGTCCGGCCGCAGGCCGATATCGAAGGTCTCGACCACGACGGCACGAACTGCTGGGGCGACGGTGCCGAGTATTTCATGCCGCCGATCCTGAATGATCGCGTTGCCCCGAAATGGGGTTTGACAAGGCCACCCGCTCTTGGCACTCTTTCGCCTTTCCGCCGTCCGACAAGACAATCGCCCTTCGGGCTTCACATTGACTAGGGAGCAAGCACATGGCCTCGGCACTGAACGCCTTCATGAAGATCGGCAAAGCCGAAGGGGAAGCCCGCCAGGGCGTCTACGGCAAGGACAAGTGGATCGAGCTTCAGTCATGGGAGTGGTCGGTCGAAGCAGAGACCAGTTGGACCAAGGGCGGTGGCGCCGCCGTCGGCAAGCCTTCACCCGACAAGATGAGCTTCGAGCACTACTGGGACAAGTCTTCGCACCTCATCCTCGGCTATATCTGTACCGGCACGGCGTTTCCATCGATCGACCTGCACATGTGCAAAGGTGTCGGAACTGCCGAGCCACAGGTCTATTTCAAGATCCACATGGAAGAGGCGTTCATTACCAAGGTCACGCAGAAGGCAGCCGACGACGGTGGCGTGACGCAAAACGTCGAGATGGTCTTCAAGACCATTCAGATCGACTATGCCAAGCAAGGTACCGACCCAAAACAGCCGGGCAGGCTCGATGCGTTCGTGACCTACAAGTGGGACATCCCCGGCGGCAAAGCCGAGCCCGCGACCGGCGCCTGAGGAGCACCGCCGCCCGCGGCGTGCACCCACTCGTGTAAGACCCGCGCGGCGTCGCCGACGCCCGCGCGGCTGAGTGCCGAAAACGCTGCCAAGGAGACGTCCGCTTCTGCCGAGGTCATGTCTCCCAGCACGTCGCCGGCGCGACGCAGCGCGTCGGCCGTCTCGCTCCGGTTCAGCTTGTCGGCTTTGGTCAGAAGCACGAGCAGCTTGACCGAGCCGTTGGCGATGCGCGGCGTCACGAAGCCCAGCAGCTTTAGATCGATCTCGGTGAAGCCGAGCCGTGCATCGACGAGAACGACGATCGCGCTCAGGCTGCGCCGCACCGTGAGATATTCGGCCATCACCTCTTGCCAGCGCAACTTTGCGCTTCGCTCGACGGCCGCGTATCCATAGCCGGGAAGGTCGGCGAACAAGGCATCGGGTGCCAGCTTCGGGCCGACTTCAAACAGGTTGATGTGCTGGGTCCGGCCAGGCGTCTTCGACGTGAACGCCAGTCGCTTCTGTTGCGTCAGCACGTTGATCGCCGTCGACTTGCCGGCGTTGGAACGGCCGACGAATGCGATCTCGGGGAGTTCGTTGACCGGCAGTTCGGCCAGCTTGCTCGCAGTGGTGAGAAAGCGTGCCGTGTGCGTCCAGGCAAGGGCGCGCTTGACAGCCGCGGCCGCGTCGTCGCCGGATATCGAGGCCGGCGGCGCGGCGGGCGGCGAATGGGTCATGACTCTCGCAAATTGGTCATTGTAAAATCAACAGCTTTGCACGAGGACTTCCCCTTCCCATGAAGCCAGCTGCTCGAGTGAGTGTCGGTCTGATCCTGGCTTGCCTGGGCGCCTGGGCCCTTGCCGTCGAGTCGGCCGCCGGTGCCAATGCCGACCCTTCCAAAGGAGAGGCGATCTCCAACGGGACTTGCGTCGCCTGCCATACGAACGACGGGTCGCGCGGCAGCGCCGCCAACCCGATCCTGCAGGGGCAGCATGCCGACTACATCGCCAAGCAGCTGCTCGAGTTCAAGGCGGGCAAGCGCCAGAACGCCATCATGACCGGCATGGCTTCGACCTTGAGCGAGGCCGACATGAAGAACGTGGCCGCGTTCTATTCCGGCAAGCAGGCCAAGCCGGGCTTCGCCAAGAACAAGGACCTTGCCGCGCTCGGCGAGAAGATCTATCGCGGCGGCGTGGCCGACCGGGCCATCCCCGCCTGCGCGGGCTGCCACGGTCCGAGCGGCGCCGGCATCCCGGCCGAATATCCGCGTCTTGCCGGCCAGCATGCCGACTACGTCGAAACGCAGCTGGTGGCGTTTCGCGGCGGCGTTCGCCACAACAACGCGGCCATGACGGGTGTCGCGGCGAAGTTGAACGACCGCGAAATCAGGGCCTTGTCGGACTATGTCGCCGGCCTGCGCTGATCCGCGCGAAGCGGCGCCGGCGCGGCGTCGCGATCCTCCGGCTTGAGCAACAGGGCGTCCACACCATAGAGCTTGGCCAGCGCCGCGAGCTTGGCTGGCGCCGACCGGATCGCGAAGCGACGTCCCCACGCCTCGGCCAGGCGATCGATCTCCAGCAACACTGCCAGGGCCGCCGAGTCGAAGTGCTGCAGCGGGCCGGCGTCGACGACGACGGCCGTCTCGCTGCCCTCGGCTTGCAACGCCTGCTTGAGCATGCGCAAGGTGTCGCGCGCCTCGTGCGCAGTCAGGGTTGCGGGGAGGAGCAGCACGTTGTCGGCAAAGGGCGGGCGTGGGCCGTCAGCTCTTCGCAGCGCCCGCCGCCTTGTTGCGCTCGGCCAGCTTGGCGATGAGGCCATCGATGCCGTTGGCGCCGATTTCCTGCGCAAAGCTGTTGCGGTAGTTTTCTACCAGCCAGACGCCGAGCACGTTGACGTCGTAGATCTTCCAGGACGCGCCAGCCTTCGCAAGGCGGTAGTCCAGCTGGACCGGATCGCCCTTGCCGCGGATTTCAGTGCGCACGACCACTTCGTTGTCGGCCGGCGAAGAACGCATCGGCTTCAACTCGATCGTTTGCTCGGCACTCACCTGCGACAGAGCGCCCGAATAGGTTCGCACGAGCAGCAGCTTGAACTCGTCCTCGAGCCGCTTTTGCTGGTCGGGAGTCGCCTGGCGCCAGTAGCGCCCGACGGCCGAGGCCGTCATGCGCTGGAAGTCGACGTAAGGCATCACCTTCTGGTCGACCAGCGACGTCACCTTCTTCACGTCGCCGGTCTGGATCGATTTGTCGGCCTTCACGGAATCGAGCACGTCGCTCGACACTTCCTTGATGAGCGCGTCAGGTGCCTTGGCCGCCTGCGCCTGCGCGCCGGTCCAGGCGAAGAGCGTCATGACGGTGGCCGCCAGCCAGCCGAGGGTTCGTGTCGTCGTGATCATTCTTGTGTCCTTGCGAGAAGTGGGCAGCGTGCACCGAATCGCGAAACCCTGCTGCCGACGTGGCAGTCAGCGTGCCGGGGCCGAGCCCGACTTCGCCGGAGCGGACGCGGGCGTGGCAGCCACCGGAGGGGCGAGGTTCCCCGCCGCCGCGCATGCCGCGTCGGACGCCGCATCATCGGCGGGCGCCGCGGGCGTCTCCGGCAGGTCGCCATCGAACACGAGGCTGCGCCGACGCTGCAGATAGGCGTCGCGAATGAAGGTGTACTTGTCGAGCGCAATATCGTCGATGACACGCGTCGCGCCGAGCAGGCCGGCGCGCGTGTTGACGATCTGCAGCACCGTCAGGCCAACCTGCGTGCGCGTACCGTTGAAGAACGCGGGCGGCGACGCCAGGCGATCGACCGGAATCGCCGCCGCGTCGCGCACCGAAGAGGGCCCGAGGATCGGCAGCACGACGTAGGCGCCGGCGCCGACGCCGTAGCGCCCGAGCGTCTGTCCGAAGTCCTCGTAGTGATGCTCGAGACCCATTTCGGAGGCGACGTCGAGGATGCCGAAGAGGCCGAACAATGTATTCGCGCCGACGCGCGTCACGTCCTCGAAGCCGGCTTCGAACTTTCCCTGCAGCATGTTGTTGATCGCCGACCAGGCATCGGCGAAATTGCTGAAGAAGTTGCCGACGCTTCGCCGCACCGGCTGCGGCACGACATTGGTATAGGTGGTCGCGACCGGCTTCAGCACCGCCTTGTCGACGTCCTCGTTGAAGTTGAAGACCTTGCGGTTCCATTTCTCCCACGGGTCGAGCCGCTGGCCGGGGCCGCCTCGTGCCGCGTCGATCGTCGTGCAGCCGACGAGGGCCACCGCGATAGCCGCGACGGCGAGCTGCGAGTAGCGGCTGGGAGCGCTTCGACGAATCACTTCTTTCCTCCGCTTGCGGCGGGCGCGGGCGCCGCGGGCGTCGTGCCGCCGGCGTCGGCGGCCTTGCTGAAGAGAAACTGACTGATCAGACTTTCGAGCACCACTGCGGATTGCGTTTGCTTGGTCTGGTCGCCGCCGGCCAGCATTTTCTCCTGCGCACCCGGCTCGACACCCACGTACTGATCGCCGAGCAAGCCGGACGTAAGGATGCGAAACGACGAGTCGGTCGGAAACTGCACGTCTTTCTGGATGTCCAGCTGAACCACACCCTGGTAGAGCTTCGGATCCAGTCTTATCGACGCGACGCGGCCGACCGTGACGCCCGCGCTTCGCACCGGCGCCCTCACCTTCAAGGCGCCGATGTTGTCGAAGTACGCCGTCACCGCGTAGGTCTCGCCCGAGCTGAAGCTGCCGAGGTTCGCTGCCTTGAGCGCGAGAAAGACGATGCCCAGCATGCCGAGCAGGACGAAGATGCCGACGAATGTCTCAACGCTTTTCTTGCCCATGGCTCGATTCCGTAGTGGCTCGATGCTAACCGCGCATCACGGCGTGGAGAACATGAGGGCGGTCAGCACGAAGACGGAGATCAACACGCCGAGCGACGCGATGACGACGGTGCGCGTCGTTCCGTTGGCCACGCCTTCGGGCGTGGCCTCGGCCTCGTAGCCCTGATAGAGCGCGACGAAGGTGCAGATGAAGCCGAACACGACGCTCTTGACGACGCCGTTGCCGATGTCGCGCCTGACGTCGACGCCCGACTGCATGATCGACCAGAAGTTGCCGGCGTCGACACCGATCAGCAGCACCGCGACGACGTAGGCGCCGAGGATGCCCACCGACGAAAACAATATCGCGAGGATCGGCATCGAGACGATGCCACCGAGGAAGCGAGGCGCCAGCACCCGGCTCTTCGGGTCGATGGCCATCATGTCCATTGCCGCGAGCTGCTCGCCCGCTTTCATCAGGCCGATCTCGGCCGTCAGCGAGGTGCCGGCGCGGCCCGCGAAGAGCAGCGCCGTGACGACCGGCCCGAGCTCGCGCGTCAAGGACAGGTTGACGATGAGGCCGAGTGATTCGGACGCGCCGTAGGTGACGAGCGCGTAGTACATCTGCAGCGCGAGCACGAAGCCCACCGCCATCCCCGACGCGACAATGATGATGAGCGAGCGATTGCCGATGGCGTGGATCTGCGCCACGACCAGGTAGGGCCGGCGCAGCGCCGCCGGGCAGGCGCGGACCAGGTCAACGAAGAAGGTCGCGTGGTGGCCGAAGATGCGCAGCAGCTCGATCGTGCTGCGGCCCAACCGAGCGACGAGCACGCTCATCGTGCCGGCGAGGGCGCGGCGCTCAAGCCCGCACTCCGAAGTCTTCCGCCAGCGGCGGCGCCGGGTAGTGGAAACGGATCGGCCCGTCGGGCTCGCCGCGGATGAACTGCCGCACTTCCGGATCCGCCGATTCGGCGAGCTGCTTCGCCGTTCCGTGTGCCGCGACCTTGCCCTGCGAAGACATCAGGTAAGCATAGTCGCAGATCGAGAAGCACTCCTCGACATCGTGCGAGACCAGGATCGAGGTCGCGCCGGTCGTGTCGTTCAGGGTACGGATGAGATTGGCCGCGACCCCCATCGAGATCGGGTCGAGCCCGGCGAAGGGCTCGTCGTACAGGATCAGCTCGGGGTCGAGCGCGATCGCCCGGGCCAGCGCGACGCGACGCGCCATGCCGCCCGATATCTCGGAGATGCGCAGCCTGGCCGCGCCGCGCAGACCGACCGCGTTGAGCTTCATCAACACGATGTCGCGGATCATCGACTCGTCGAGATCGGTATGCTCGCGCAAAGGAAAGGCAACGTTCTCGAACACCGAAAGATCGGTGAAGAGCGCGCCGAACTGGAACAGCATGCCGAGACGACGGCGCAGGACGAAGAGTTGCTCCACGTTGCGCGCGTCGATGACCTTGCCGTCGAAGCGGATCTCGCCCTGGTTCACGGGGTAGACGCCGCCGATCAGCCGCAGCAGAGTCGTCTTGCCGCAGCCCGATCCGCCGAGGATGGCCGTGACCTTGCCGCGGCCGAAGGTCATCGAGACGTCGTTGAGGATGGTGCGGCCGCCGTCGTAGCCGAAGACGACGTGCTCGACCTCGATCAGCGCGTCGGGATGCAAACGATCGGCCTCGGGCGCCGCCAGCGCTGCCTCGGTCATGCTCAGCGCGGCAACTCGCTCGAGCCCATCAGGAAGCGGTCAACGGCATGCGCCGCCTGGCGGCCTTCGCGAATCGCCCAGACGACCAGCGACTGGCCGCGCCGCATGTCGCCGGCGGCGAACACCTTGTCGGCACTGGTGGCGTAGCCGCCTTCGACGTCGACGTGAGCCTTGGCGTTGCCTCGGCCGTCCCGCTCGACGCCGAAGGCCTCGAGCGTTCCGGCGACCGGGCTGACGAAGCCCATCGCCAGCAGCACCAGCCCGGCCGGAATGATCTGCTCGGTGCC
>JANXWR010000432.1 GCA_025351025.1 Burkholderiales bacterium
CGTCAGGCCGAGCAGCGAGATGTTGTCGATCGTGTAGCCGAAGGCCCAGAGCAGCGACACCGCGCCGACCAGCGAGACCGGCAGCGACAGCGTCGGGATGGCGGTGGCGACGAAGCGGCGCAGGAACAGGAAGATGACCAGCACGACCAGGGCGACGGTGCCCAGCATCGTCAGGGAGACATCGTGGATCGCCGCCCGGATCGAGACCGATCGATCGTTGACGGCCGAGAGGTGCACCGACTGCGGCAACTGCGACTGGAAGCCGGCGAGCTGGGCCCGAACCGAGTCGACGACCTTGACGGTGTTGGCGTCGGACTGGCGGAACACGGCCAGCGAGATCGAGGTCTCGCCGTTGAACGACGCCGCGGTCTTGACCGTCTCGAAGCTGTCCTCGACCTGGGCCACGTCGCGCAGGCGCACCGGGTTGCCGTTGCGATTGCTGACAATGAGATCGGCGAACTCGGCGGCATTGCGCAGTTGCCGGTTGGCCTGCAGGGTCAAGGTCTGGGCCGGGCCCTCGAGGGTGCCGACCGGCGTGTTGGCGTTGGCCGCGTGCAGTGCGTTGGTCAGCTCGTCGAGGCTGATGTTGCGTACCGCCAGCGCCTCGGGATTGATGCGGACGCGCACCGCGAAACGCTTCTGGCCGAAGATGCTCACCTGGGCCACGCCATCGAGCGTCGACAAGGTAGGCGAGATGAGGTGCTCGGCGTAGTCGTTGAGGTCCGACAGGCTCAACGAAGGCGAGGTCATGGCCAGGAAGAGCACCGGCGAGTCGGCCGGGTTGACCTTGCGATAGGCCGGCGGAATGGTCATCTCGACCGGCAGCGTGCGCGCCGCGCGCAGCAGCGCCGCCTGCACGTCGACCGATGCCGCGTCGATGTCGCGGCCCTGGTCGAACTCGAGCGTCACCGAGGTCACGCCGAGCGTGTTGCTCGAGCTGATGACGGCCAGTCCGGGAATCGTCTGGAACTGCTTTTCGAGCTGCAGCGCCACCGAGGTCGCCATCGTTTCCGGGCTCGCCCCGGGCAACTGCGCCGATACGTTGATGACCGGCGTGTTGTAGCTCGGCAGCGCCGCCACGGGAATCTTGTTGAAGGCGATCACGCCGGCGACGACGATGGCCGCATTGAGCAGCACCGTCAGCACCGGACGGCGAATGAACAGCTCGGAGAGGTTCACGGCTGGCTCAGACTGCCGGTGCGCCCGACCCCGTGCGCGGGCCCGTGCCGCCGCGTGGCCGCGTCGCCAGGGCGTCGCTGGCGGCGGGCGGCGCTCCTTGTGCGGCAGCCGATGCAGGCGCCGATGCGGTGGCGCCGCGACGTCCGCGGGAGCCAGGTTCCGCCGGCGCGCGCTCGACCACGATCGCGCCCGGCCGCAGGTTCTGCCGCCCTTCGACGACGACGCGCTCGCCCGGCCGCACGCCGGTCACGGCGGCGTCCTCGCCCGACGCGTAGACGACCTCCACGGGTCGCGGCGACGCCTTGCTGGCGGCGTCGATGACGTAGACGATCTGTCCGCGCGGGCTCTGGATCACGGCGGCCTGCGGCACGACCGAGGCGTCCTTCAGCGTCTGCACGGCCAGGCGCACGGCGACGAAGGCGCCCGGCCAGAGCCGCTCGTCCTTGTTGGCGAACTCGGCCTTGACGCGCACCGTGCCCGAGCCGGCATCGACGGCGTTGTCGACGAAGAGAAGGCGCCCCGTGGTCACCCCCGAGGCCTCGGGCAGCACTGCAGTGACGCTGCCGCCGCCGCTGCGCAATGTCGCCAGCACCGAGGCCAGGTTGCGTTGCGGCAGGCTGAAGGCGACCGAGATCGGGTCGAGCTGCGTGATCGTCACGAGCGGCGCGCCGTTCGGCTGGACCAGGCTGCCGGCATAGACGTTGATGGCACCGGCCCGGCCCGCCGTCAGCGCGGTGATGCGACTGTAGGAAAGGCCGACCTGAGCCGCCTCGATCGCGGCCCGGTCGGAGGCAATCACCGCCTGCTGCGAATCGACCAGCGTCTGGTTGGTGTCGACCGCCCCTTGCGAGATGAAGTTCTGCGCCATCAGGTCGCGGCTACGCGCGAGCTGGCGCTGCGCGTCGGCGAGCGCCGCCAGGTCCTTGGCCAGCTGTGCCCTCGCCTTGGTGACGTTGACCTCGTCGTTGCGGGCGTCGAGCGTGAAGAGCAGCTGGCCGGCGGTGACGAACTGCCCTTCCTTGATGTGCACCTTGGTGATGGTGCTCGCGACCTGAGGCCGGACGTCGACGCTGTTCAGCGCCGTCACTGTGCCGGTCGCGTCGAGCATGACGTCGACGTCCCGCTTCTGCACCATGACGATGCTGACACTGATCGGCGGCCCGCCAGCCCCCGAAGCCGCCGAGCCTGCCGATCCGGCACCGGCTGCGGCGAGCGCGTCGCCGGCCGGCTTGCCGCGCGTCAGCGCATAACCCGCCGCTGCGGCAACGACGACGACCGCGGCAATGGCCCCGAGAAACGACCTCTTCATGAGCTTTTGATTGTGACGCCTGGGCCCGGTCTTGTAACCGAGGGTTCACTCGACGGTCGTGACGGAGACTGCGGAGTCACCGTCGAAGCGCAGCGCCGGCACCCGGCTCGCCGCCCACGCCGCCGACGTGCAGAGCAGGGCCGCGGCGAAGAACGCGAACTCGAAGGCGCTGCGCACGCTCGCCTCGGCCGCCGGTGACCTTCCCGCGTTCAGCACCGGCGCACTGCCGATCAGGCCGTAGATCAATGCGCCGAAGGCCGAGGCGCCGAACGACGAACCGAGGGTGCGCGCCAGCGACACCGTCGCCGCCGCCACGCCCAGGCGCGCCGGACCGGCCGCGGTTTGCGTGACGATCTGCATCACCGACATGACGCCGCCGAGGCCGAACCCGGTCGTCACTTCGAGCGCGATCAGGATCGGCTTGGTGGCCGGCAGCAAGGCGAGCCCGAACAGCGACAGCGCGGCGACCGAGAGGCTGACGCTCGGGATCGCCGTCGGCCGGCCGGTGCGGACGATGATGCGGCCGGTGAGCGCGGCGCCGCCGACGATGCCGGCGGTGAGCGGCAGCAGCAGCAGGCCCGATTCCGCGGGGTTCGAGCGCAAGGCCAGCTGCAGGTAGACCGGCAGGTAGAAGAACATCGCCGAGGCGAAGCCCATGACGGTGAGCACGGCGTAACGCACGGCCGGCAGTCGCAGCAGCTCGACGGGCAGGAAAGGCCGCTCGGCGCGGCGCTCGGCAACGACCAGCGCGGCGCCGAACGCGAGCGTCGCCACGACGAGCCCGAGGCTGACGGGCGACGCCCAGGCGAAGCGGTTGCCGGCCGACGACAGCCAGATCAGTCCGGTCGCCATGACCAGCGCGAACAAGGCGATGCCGGCGGCGTCGGGCTTGCCCTGAGTCGGGTACATGCGGTCGTCGCCGCCGAGCGAGCGCAACCGCCAGAAGGCCAGCGCGCAAAGCGGCAGGTTGACGAGAAAGAGCCATCGCCAGCTCGCGTGGTGCACGACCAGCCCGCCGATGACCGGGCCGCCGACGCTGGCCAGGGTGAAGATGATGGCGAAGTAGGTCTGGTTGCGTGCCCGCTCGCGCGGCGCCACGACTTCGCCGATGAGCGCCTGCGAAAGCGTCATCAGGCCGCCGCCGCCGAGCCCCTGCACGACGCGCGCGGCGACCAGCACGCCGAGCGTCGGCGCCAGCCCGCAGGCCAGCGATCCGGTGGCAAAGACGAGGATGGCGAGGCCGAGCACCTTGCGCCTGCCGAAGCGGTCGCCGAGCCGGCCGTAGAGCGGCACCATGACGACCGATGCGAGCAGGTAGGCCACCGCCAGCCACGAGGTCTCGCGCAGGCCGCCGAGCTCGCGGCTGATGACCGGCGTTGCCGTCGCGAGCAGGGTCTGGTCGACCGCCGCCAGGAACATCGGCAGCATGACCGCGAAATAGAGCCGGCGAAAGCGGAAGCGGTCGAAGGGCGGCGGCGTCGCGGCCGGCGCCGCGGCGAGCGCGGCCTTCGCGAGGGGCGGCGGCGCGAGCTCGGCCGCCGCTTGCTCCCTCGCGCTCACGCGCGGCCGGTCGAGCCGAAGCCGCCGGCGCCGCGCTCGCTCGCGCCGAACGACTCGACGACGCGAAAGCTCGCCTGCACGACCGGCACGATGACGAGCTGGGCGATGCGCTCGAAGGGCTGCACGGTGTAGGCGCTGGTGCCGCGGTTCCAGCAGCTCACCATGAGCGGGCCCTGGTAGTCGGAATCGATCAGGCCGACCAGGTTGCCGAGGACGATGCCGTGCTTGTGGCCGAGCCCCGAGCGCGGCAGGATCATCGCCGCGAGGTTGACGTCGGCGATGTGGATGGCCAGGCCGGTCGGGATCAGTTTCGCTTCGCCCGGCGCCAGCTCGAGCGGCGCGTCGAGGCAGGCGCGCAGGTCGAGGCCGGCGCTGCCGGCGGTCGCGTAGGCGGGCATCTGCTCGGCCATGCGCGCGTCGAGCAGGCGCACTTCGACTTCGGTCATGGCGATCCGTTTCAGGTCCTGCGCGACAGCCGCGCGGCGATCTCGGCGACGAGCTGCCGCGCCAGCACGATCTTCTCGGCGCGCGGCAATTCGCGCTCGCCGTCGGCATCGACGAGCGTGAGCGCGTTGTCGTCGCGGCCGAAGGTCGCAGGCCCGAGGTTGGCGACGATGAGCGGCACCTGCTTGCGCTGCAGCTTCTCGCGCGCATGGGCGACCAGGTTTTCGCTCTCGGCGGCGAAGCCGACGCAGAACGGCGGCTTCGGCAGGCGCGCGACGGCGGCCAGGATGTCGGGGTTTTCGACCAGCTCGAAGGCGGGGACCACGCGTCCTTCGGCCTTCTTGATCTTGCTGCCGGCGACGCTGGCGACGCGCCAGTCGGCCACCGCCGCGGTGGCGACGAAGACGTCGCTCGACGGTGCCGCCGCCAATGCCGCGTCGTGCATCTCGACCGCGGTCGTGACGTCGACGCGCCTGACGTGGCGCGGCGTAGCGAGCGCCACCGGCCCGGCCAGCAGCGTCACGTCGGCGCCCGCTTCGGCGGCGGCGCGGGCGATCGCGAAGCCCATCTTGCCGCTCGATCGATTGGTGAGGCCGCGCACCGGATCGATCGGCTCGAAGGTCGGGCCGGCGGTGACGAGCACGCGCTTGCCGGCGAGCAGCTTGGGCTGGAAGAAGGCGATCAGCTCGTCGCGCAGCTCGTGCGGCTCGAGCATGCGGCCGTCGCCGATCTCGCCGCAGGCCTGGTCGCCGTTGCCGGGGCCGAGCACGGTGGCGCCGTCGGCGACCAGCTGCGCGAAGTTGCGCTGCGTCGCCGGATGCGCCCACATCTCGCGGTTCATCGCCGGCGCCACGAGCAGGGCGCAGCGATCGATCGGCCGCGCCAGGCAGGCCAGCGAGAGCAGCTCGTCGGCACGGCCGTGCAGCAGCTTGGCGATGAAGTCGGCACTGGCCGGCGCGATCAGGATCGCATCGGCCTCGCGCGTCAGGTTGATGTGCGCCATGTTGTTGTGGTCGCGCGCGTCCCACTGGCTGGTGAAGACAGGTCGGTTCGACAGCGCCTGCAAGGTCACTGCGGTGATGAAGTGCTCGGCCGCCTCGGTCATCGCCACTTGCACCGTGGCGCCGGCCTTGATCAGCTCGCGCACCAGCTCGGCCGCCTTGTAGCAGGCGATGCCGCCGGACAGGCCGAGCACGATGTGCCGGCCGGACAGTTCGGAGGTGGAGCTCGAGGGGTCGGAAGACACAGCGGCGGGATTATCGGCCCCTGCCTTCGCTTGGCCGGTCGTCAGGTCTTGTGCGGCGCGGCGAGCAGCGGGTCGAGCAGTTCCTTGGCGGCGGGGCCACCCCAGTCGAGGTCGCCGAGCACCATCGCGCTCGGCTTGCCGTTGCGGCCGATCAGCACGCTCGTCGGAAAGACGCGCGGCGTCCACTCGGTGGTGGCGTCGCCGTCAGCGTCGAGCAGGATCGTCGCCTTGAACGGCAACTTCTCCAGAAACTGGCGGATCAACTCGGCCGACTCGCGGTAGTTGACGGCACAGACGACGAGATCCTGTGGCTTGAGCCGCGCCGCCATCGCCGCCAGCGACGGCATCTCGAGCCGGCAGGGCTCGCACCAGGTGGCCCAGAAGTTGAGGACGACGACTTGGCCGGCGTGCGCCGCGAGCTTCCACGGCTTGCCCTCCAGGTCGGCGAGCTCCAGCTCGGGCACGGGCTTTGCCGCCGGCCACGGGCGAACCACGTAGGCCGCCGACGCTGTCGCTGGAAGGAGCGGCGCGCCCAGCGCCGCCGCGCCCATGACGAGCGCTCGGCGCCGGGACACTTCTTGAACAGCAAGCTGCCGCTTTGACCTCATGTCATGCATTCTGGGCGATCCCGCGCTAAGGTGCAGGCTGGGCTGTCATCGCCGCAGGCCAGCAACGACGAACGGATTGCCATGCCCCCCACGAAAGTGCCGCGCTTCATCCAGACCGGCGTCGCCGATTCGGTCGCCGACCAGGCCGCGGCCCGCGCCGCGCTGCTCGCCGAAGCGCCGAGCATCGCGCCGAAGTTCTTCTACGACAAGCTCGGCTCGCAGCTCTTCGAGGCGATCACCGAGCTGCCCGAGTACTACCCGACGCGGACCGAGGCCGCCATCTTCGCCCGCCACGCGACGGCGATGGCCGGCGCCGCCGGTGCGGGCATGGCGCTGATCGATCTCGGCGCCGGCAACTGCGCCAAGGCGGCGAGCCTGTTTCCCTTGCTCGAGCCGAAGCGATATGTCGCGGTCGACATCTCGGTCGAGTTCCTGCGCGAGTCCTTGCGCCGCGTGCAGCGCGAGCATCCCCAGGTCGAGATCGCCGGTCTGGGCCAGGACTTCTCGACGGCGCTCGAGATCCCGGCCGAATTCGTCGCCGATGCCCGACCCGTCTTCTTCTACCCGGGTTCGAGCATCGGCAACTTCACGCCGACCGAAGCGCTTGCCTTCTTGCGCCGCATCCGCGCGCGGGCCGAGGGCGGCGGCCTCCTCATCGGCATCGACCTGGTCAAGCCGCGTGCCGTCCTCGAAGCCGCCTACGACGACGCGCTCGGCGTCACGGCGGCCTTCAACCTGAACGCCTTGCGCCACCTCAACGCCGTCATCGGCAGCGACTTCGAGCCGCGCCGGTGGCGCCACGTCGCCTACTTCAACGAGGCCGAGTCGCGCATCGAGATGCACCTCGAAGCGCGCGAGACGCTGGGCGTCGCCTGGCCCGGCGGCGAGCGCCGCTTTGTCGCCGGCGAACGCATCCATACCGAGAACTCGTGCAAGTACACGGTCGAGCAATTCGACGACTTGCTGCAGGACGCGGGCTTCAGCGCGCCGCGGCACTGGAGCGATCCTACCGGCTGGTTCGCGGTATTCTGGGCCGCCGCCTGAGCGACAGTGCCTAGTGCTCGGAGAGGAACTTCAGCAGGCGCTGCTGCGATGCGCGCCATGCCGCGCCGTTGCCACCGACGTGCACGCCCTGGCCGGGGTTGACGCCGTTCGGCACGTCCTTCCTCAGGCGAACCGGCGCGTCGCTGTCGAAGCCGTGATAGGCGCCCGCGTAGCCTTCGATCTCGGGTTTCGGTCCGCTCGCCTCGCGGGCCAGCACACGGCACGGTCCGGCGGACGTCCAGTCGTCGGACTGGCCAACCAGCATCAGCAGCGGCGCGGTCGCTTCGTAGCCCCGCTTCAGGTCGGCCTCGCAGCCGGGATAGAAGGCGACGGCGAAGGCCGGCTGCACCTGCGCCGTGGCGACGTCGCGATGGCGCATGTTGGTCGCCGCAAGCATGGTACTGCCGCCGTTCGACCACCCGACCAGGCCGATCTTCTTCGCGTCGACGTCGGCGCGCTCGGCGAGATAGGCGACGGCGCCGAGCGCATCGAGGCGCGGGTTCGACTGCGTGACGCGGCGCTTGCCCACGCGCTGGGTGCAGAGCTCGGTCTCGTAGCGCGGCGTCAGCGAGTCGACGATCAGCACGTGATAGCCGGCGCGATTGAAGAGCGGGGCGTACTCGCGCATGCGCCGGCTCAGCTCGCCGCGACGGTCGAAGGCGCCGCCGCAGCCGTGAAAGAGCGCGACCGCGGGCGCCGGCGACGCGGCGACCGGGAACCACACGCCGGTCAGAACCAGCGGCGCGTTGCCGGCACCGTCGAGGCTGGGAAAGGAAACGCGTTCCTGAGCCGAGGCGGCACCTGCCGTGAGCAAGGCGCACAGCAGCGCCAGCGTTCGCGCCAGCCGCATCTCAGCCGGTCTCTCCGGGCAAGGCGACGCGCGGCCCGATCGCCGGTGGCGACGGATGGATGCGCGCCATCGAGAAGGCGTCGGTGAAGTGGCCGTCGCGCATCGCGTAGCCGCGAAAGCGTCCTTCGATCTCGAAGCCGAACTTGCGATAGAGGGCGATCGCCCGCTCGTTGTCGGTGTAGACGGTGAGCTCGATGCGCAGCACGCCCATCCAGCGGTCCGCGTAGTCGCACATCGCGTGCATCAGCGCTGAGCCGACGCCCTGCCCTTGCGCCTCGGGCGCGACCGAGATGCCGATCAGGGCGACGTGGCGACGCCGGATCTGCGTCGCCGCGGCCGGATGCAGGCCCGCCGTGCCGACCACCTGGCCGTCGCGCTCGGCGGCGAGCGAGAGGTCGAGCTTGCCCGGCGCCGTGCCCTCGGCGAGCCGGGCGCGCCAGAGGTCCTCGTTGGTGTAGGGCAGCTGCATGAGGCCGGGATAGACGGCAGGGTCGCCCATGATGCGGGCGTAGGCGGCGGCATCGTTGGGCGTGGCGCGGCGCACGATGATCGTCATGCGGGGTTGCCTTTCCGGATCGTCTCGTAGTGCAGGAACACTTCGTCGCCTTCGGGCTCGGCCGAAAGCAGTCGCATGCGGCGGGCATCGGCGAGATCGAAGCCGCGGCCATCGGCCAGGCTCGGCGCCGGTCCACCGACGACAAGCGGGCACAGCGTCAGGTGCATCTCGTCGATGGCATCGGCAACGAGAAACTGGAACAGCAGGTCGCCGCCCGCTTCGACGAGCAAGCGCTCGACGCCGCGGCGCGCGATCTGCTCGAGCATCCAGGCGACGGGCAGGTCGCCCTCGCCGGCCCAGGCTTCGGCCTCGGCGGCAAAGGCTTTGCCATCGAGCGAGGCCGCGCGCGTCAGGAAGAGCGGGCGGACACCGGCCTCGCCCAGGAATTCCGGCGTCAGCGGCACATCGAGCGTGCGGCTGACGACGATGTTCCAGGGCCGGCCGCGCAGCTGGCCGCGGTCTTCGACATCGGGCAGCGAAGCGTGCGGCCAGTTGCGGAAGGTGGTGCCGCCGACCAGCACCGCGTCGGCACCGGCGCGCAGCAGGCTCATGCGCGCGTGGTCGCGCGCCGAGCCGAAGAAGGCGAAGCGGCGCTCGCGGGTGTTGATGCGACCGTCGAGCGAGATCGCGGTGTTGCTGACGACCTTCATCGGCCCCGAGTGATCTCGACGCCGGCCCACTCGAGGCCTTGCACCGGTGGACGCTTCTTCACCGAGATCGTCACATGGTCGACCAGCGGATTCTTCAGCGCGACCTCGGCCAGAACCTCGGCGACACGCTCGATGAGCAGGTATTCGCGGCCCTGCACGGCGTCGATGAGGTCGCCGGCGAGCCGGTAGTCGACGGTCTTCTCGAGGTCGTCGGCGATGCCGGCATCGCGCAGCGACGGACAGAAGAGGCGCACGCCAACGCGCAGCGATTGCGGTGTCGCCCGCTCGGGGTCGGTGCAGCCGACGCGGCACGGGACTTCCAGGCCTTCGAGGAAGAGCGAGTCCATCAGGCGTGCTCTCCAACCCAGCCCGCCACCGATGCCAGGGCTTCGGCCAACCGCGAAGGATCGGTGCCGCCGGCCATCGCCATGTCGGCCTTGCCGCCACCTTTGCCGCCAACCTGCTGGGCGACGAAGTTGACGAGCTCGCCGGCCTTGACGCGCGAGGTGCTGTCGGCCGTCACGCCGGCAGCGATCTGCACCTTCGCGCCCTCGACCGCTGCGAGCACGACGACCGCCGTCTTCAGCTTGTCCTTCAGCTTGTCGAGCGTGTCGCGCAAGGTCTTCGCGTCGGCGCCGTCCAGACGTGCGGCAAGCACCTTCAGCCCCTTGATGTCGACGGCCTGCGCCGCGAGGTCGCCGCCCTGCGCCGACGCCAGGCGGCCCTTCAGCGCGGCGAGCTCCTTTTCCAGCGCGCGGCCGTGCTCGAGCACCTGGGCGAGGCGGGCCGGCACCTCGGCCGGCGCCGAGCGCAGCGCGCCGGCGAGACGACTCACCGTGCCTTCGAGCGACTGCAGGTAGGCCAGCGCGTTCAGGCCGGTAACGGCCTCGACCCGGCGGATGCCGGCGGCGAC
>JANXWR010000436.1 GCA_025351025.1 Burkholderiales bacterium
CAGGTCGCCGGTGCCGCCGGCCAGGTCGAGCACCCTGTCGCCCGGGCGCACGTTGGCGACGGCCACCGTGTAGGACTTCCAAGCCCGATGCAGGCCGAACGACATCAGGTCGTTCATGACGTCGTACTTCGGCGCCACCGAATCGAACACGCCGCGCACGCGCTCGGCCTTGGTCCGTTCGTCGACCTTCGTGTAGCCGAAGTGGGTTTCGCTCATGGTCTTAGTGAGAATGACCGCACGACGATGACGCAGCCACCGCCATCGGCGCGTCGCGGCTCGCGCCCTTCTTCGCCAGGCGCTCCTCGTATTGCTTCCAGAGGTCGTCCTGCTGCGAGCCGAGAAAGAACAGGTAGTCCCAGGAAAAGATACCCGACTCGTGGCCGTCCGAGAAGCGCGGCTGCACCGCGTAGTTGCCGACCGGCTCGAGCGCGGTGAGCTCCACTTCGCGCTTGCCGGTCTGCAAGACTTCCTGGCCGGGACCGTGACCCTGCACCTCGGCCGAAGGCGAATAGACGCGCATCAACTCGAACGGAATGCGGAAACTTTGGCCGTTGTCGAAGCCGACTTCGAGCGCGCGCGAAAGCTGGTGCACGACGATCGAGGTCGGCTGGCGAGGTGTGGCGCGTGCGTTCATCGAGGGGTGTCCTGGAGCCGCCGCAGTGTATCGAAGCACTCTGGCCCCGAGAGCGTCGGGGACAAGCGAGTGCGCGGTTTACGCCACAGGCTGGCGTCTTGCGTTTGTGGGCTTGGCTGACGCGCAGCGGCGGACCGGCGAGAACGAACGATGTTGCGGCGCGTTCAGCGCCGCGACGGTTCGATCGCAGCCGCCCTCTCGGAGCGAGCACCGCAGGGCAGCCCGGCCGCAGGCCGGGCCGCGAGCGTCCTGCCAGCGGCCGGGGCACGCCCGGCGCTGCGCAGCGAGAACCGAATCGACGGTCGACGAGCACTAGACCAACACCCTCTCGATCCCACCCTCGTTCGCCAGCGCCACGTACTCCGGCATCCAGTCTTCGCCGAGGATGCGGTTCGCCATCTCGACGACGATGTAGTCGGCCTCGAGCAGGCCGTTCTGCAGGTCACCCTTGTAGCGCTGCAGTCCCTGCAGGCAGCTCGGGCACGAAGTGAGGATTTTCAGATTGCCCTTGGCGGGCTCCTCGGGATTCGTCACCGCGATCATCGAGCGCAGCGCCGCCTCGTCCTTGCGCAACTCTTCTTCCTTGCGAAAGCGCACCTGGGTCGCGATGTCGGGCCGCGTGATGCCGAAAGTGCCGCTCTCGCCGCAGCAGCGATCGCTCTTGCGAACGTTCTCGCCGACCAGCGCCTTCACGGTCGTCAGGGGATCGCGCAGCTTCATCGGGCTGTGGCAAGGATCGTGAAAAAGGTAGCCGGGCGCGGCAGCATCGGGGCCGCCGGCGCCGCCGAGGGTGATGCCTTTTTCGAGCAGGTATTCGTGGATGTCGATGATCCGGCAGCCGGGAAAGATCTCTTCGAATTTGTAGCCCTGGAGCTGGTCGTAGCAGGTGCCACAGCTGACGACGACGGTCTTGATGTCGAGGTAGTTCAGGGTGTTGGCGACGCGATGGAAGAGCACCCGGTTGTCGGTGATGATCTTCTCGGCCTTGTCGTAGTCGCCCGAGCCGCGCTGCGGGTAGCCGCAGCACAGGTAGCCTGGCGGCAGCACCGTCTGCACGCCGGCGTGCCAGAGCATCGCCTGGGTTGCCAGCCCGACCTGCGAGAACAGCCGCTCCGAGCCGCAGCCCGGAAAGTAGAAGACGGCCTCGGTGTCGGCGTTGGTCGCCTTCGGGTTGCGGATGATCGGAACGTAATCCTTGTCCTCGATGTCGAGCAGCGCCCGTGCCGTCTTGTTCGGCAACCCACCCGGCATCTTCTTGTTGATGAAGTGGATCACCTGCTCCTTGAGCGGTGTCTTGCCCACGGTCGAACGCGGCGCCGCAGTCTGCTTGTTGGCCAGGCCGCGCAGGAAGTTGTTGGCGGCGCGCTGCGCCTTGAAGCCGACGTCGACCATCGCCGTGCGCATCACCTTGATCGTCTCGGGCTGCGTCGCGTTGAGGAAGAACATCGCCGCCGCGTTGGCCGGACGGAAGCTCTTCTGCCCCATCTTGCGCAAGAGGTTGCGCATGTTCATCGAGACGTCGCCGAAGTCGATGTCGACCGGGCACGGCGCCAGGCATTTGTGGCAGACGGTGCAGTGGTCGGCGACGTCCTCGAACTCCTCCCAGTGCTTGATCGAGACGCCGCGCCGCGTCTGCTCCTCGTAGAGAAAGGCCTCGACGAGCAGCGAGGTGGCGAGGATCTTGTTGCGCGGGCTGTAGAGCAGGTTGGCGCGCGGCACGTGCGTCGTGCAGACCGGCTTGCACTTGCCGCAGCGCAGGCAGTCCTTGATCGAGTTGGCGATCTCGCCGATGTCGCTCCGCCGCATGATCAGCGACTCGTGGCCCATCAGGCCGAAGCTCGGCGTGTAGGCGTTGCTCAGGTCGGCCTTCACGAGCTCGGTGGCCTCGCCCGGCTCGGTGCGGGCGAACCGGGCGCCGCGCAGCAACTTGCCCTTGTTGAAGTGGCCTTCGGGATCGACGCGCCGCTTGTAGTCGGTGAAGGCGGCAAGCTCTTCGTCGGTCACGAACTCGAGCTTGGTGATGCCGATGCCGTGTTCGCCCGAGATCACGCCGTCGAGGTCGCGGGCCAGCTTCATGATCCGCACCACGGCCTCGTGCGCCGTCTGCAGCATCTCGTAGTTGTCGCTGTTGACGGGGATGTTGGTGTGCACGTTGCCGTCGCCGGCGTGCATGTGCAGGGCGACCCAGACGCGGCCTTTCAGCACCTCGGCGTGGAGCTTTTCGCACTCGTCGACGATCGGTTTCAGCGCCGCGCCGGCGAAGATCGATTGCAGCGGCGCGCGGATCTGCGTCTTCCACGAGGCGTGCAGCGTGTGATCCTGGAGCAGGGAGAAGGTGCTGCGCGTGGCACCCTCACCCTCACCCTGACCCTCTCTCGCAAGCGGGAGAGGGGATCCGCGGCTTGCTCCTTCTCCCGCTTGCGGGAGAAGGCCGGGGTGAGGGCGGTCGAGTGCGGCGAGCCAGCCGCGCCACTGGCCGCCGACCTCGCGCAGCAGGGCGACCGCCTGCTGCACTCGGTCCTCGAGCAGCTCGGCCGAGGCGATCTCGCCGGCGTCGTCGCTTTTGCCGAGCGGCAGGTGGCCGCTCTCGAAGAAGGCTTCGAGGCGATCGACGAGGGCCAGCTTGTTGGCCAGGCTCAGCTCGATGTTGATGCGCTCGATGCCCTCCGAGTACTCGCCCATGCGCGGCAGCGGAATGACGACGTCCTCGTTGATCTTGAAGGCGTTGGTGTGCTTGCTGATCGCCGCGGTGCGCTTGCGGTCGAGCCAGAATTTCTTGCGCGCCTCGGCGCTGACGGCGACGAAGCCCTCACCCGATCGCGCGTTGGCGATACGCACGACCTCGCTGGTGGCGCGCGCCACCGCGTCGGCGTCGTCGCCCACGATGTCGCCGAACAGCGCCATCTTGGGCAGGCCGCCCCGCTTGCTCTTGGTTGCGTAGCCGACCGCCTTGAGATAGCGGTCGTCGAGATGCTCGAGCCCGGCGAGCAGCACGCGCGGACCGTCGCCGGCGTTGGCGGCCAGGCCGAACATGTAGTCGCGGATCTCGACGATCGAAGGCACCGCGTCTTTCGCATTGCCGAAGAACTCGAGGCAGACGGTGCGCACGTGCTTGGGCATCGTGTGCACGATCCAGCGCGCCGAGGTGATGAGGCCGTCGCAGCCTTCCTTCTGGATACCGGGCAGGCCGGCGAGGAACTTGTCGGTGACGTCCTTGCCGAGCCCTTCCTTGCGAAACGCCGCGCCCGGAATGTCGAGCCGTTCGGTGCGCTCGACCTTCTTGCCGCCGGCATCGAAGTACCTGAGCTCGAAGCTCGCCATCGGTGCATCGTGGATCTTGCCGAGGTTGTGGTCGAGGCGCGTCACCTCGAGCCATTTCGCGTCGGGCGTGACCATGCGCCACGAGGCCAGGTTGTCGAGCGCAGTGCCCCAGAGCACCGCCTTCTTGCCGCCCGCGTTCATGGCCACGTTGCCGCCGATGCACGAAGCCTCGGCCGAGGTCGGATCGACGGCGAAGACGTAGCCGGCACGCTCGGCGACATCGGCGACGCGCTGCGTGACGACGCCGGCTTCGGTCCAGATCGTCGCCACCTCGCCTTCGACGCCAGGCAGGGCGACGCGCTCGACCTCGGTCATCGCCTCCAGCTTCTCGGTGTTGATGACGGCGCTGGCCCAGGTGAGGGGGATCGCGCCGCCGGTGTAGCCGGTGCCGCCACCGCGCGGAATGATGGTCAGGCCGAGCTCGATGCAGCCGGCGACGAGCGCCGCCATCTCGGCCTCGGTATCCGGCGTGAGCACGACGAACGGGTACTCGACCCGCCAGTCGGTGGCGTCGGTGACGTGCGAGACGCGCGACAGACCGTCGAACTTGATGTTGTCCTTGGCCGTGACACGGGCTAGCCGGCGCACGGTGCGCTTGCGCAGGTCCCAGACGGCGCGGAACTGCGCCGCGAAGGCGTCGACGGCAGAGCGCGAAAGGTGCAGCAGCTCGC
>JANXWR010000457.1 GCA_025351025.1 Burkholderiales bacterium
GGAGCCGATCTGCTTCATGCGCTTCTTGCCGGCCTTTTGTTTTTCGAGAAGCTTCTTCTTGCGGGTGATGTCGCCGCCGTAGCACTTCGCGATGACGTTCTTGCGCAGGGCCTTGATTGTCTCACGCGCGATGATGTTGGCGCCGATCGCCGCCTGCACCGCGACGTCGTACATCTGCCTGGAAATGAGCTCGCGCATCTTCGACACCACGGCGCGGCTGCGGAACTGGCTCTGGCTGCGGTGGACGATGATCGACAAGGCGTCGACCTTCTCGCCGTTGAGCAGGATGTCGACCTTGACGACGTCGGCGGCGCGGTATTCCTTGAACTCGTAGTCCATCGAGGCGTAGCCGCGCGAGACGCTCTTCAGCTTGTCGAAGAAGTCGAGCACGATCTCGGCGAGCGGCATCTCGTAGGTGAGCATGACCTGGCGGCCGTGATAGGCCATGTTCTTCTGCTCGCCGCGCTTCAGGTTGGCGAGCGTCATCACCGGCCCGACCGAATCCTGCGGCATGTAGAGGTGCACGGTGACGATCGGCTCGCGGATCTCGGCGATCCGGCCGGGGTCGGGCATCTTCGACGGGTTCTCGATCCTGAGGACCTCGCCGTTGTTGAGCGCCACCTCGTAGACGACCGAGGGCGCGGTGGTGATCAGGTCCTGATCGAACTCGCGCTCGAGCCGCTCCTGGACGATTTCCATATGCAGCAGGCCGAGAAAGCCGCAGCGAAAGCCGAAGCCGAGCGCCTGGCTCACCTCGGGCTCGTAGCGCAGCGACGAGTCGTTGAGCTTGAGCTTTTCTAGCGCGTCGCGGAGCTGGTCGTATTCGCTCGCCTCGGTCGGGTAGAGGCCGGCGAAGACCTGCGGCTGGATCTCCTTGAATCCGGGCAGCGCCTCGGTGGCGACGCCGAGGTTGTTTGGCAGCTTCTTCTCGAGCGTGATCGTGTCGCCGACCTTGGCCGCCTGCAGCTCCTTGATGCCGGCGATGACGAAGCCGACCTCGCCGGCTTTCAGCCGGTCGCGCGCCACCGAGTTTGGCGTGAAGACGCCGAGCTGCTCGGCGGCGAAGACAGCGTCGCTCGCCATCAGGCGGATCCGCTCGCCGCGAAGAAGCTGGCCGTCGACGACGCGCACCAGCATCACGACGCCGACGTAGTTGTCGAACCAGGAGTCGATGATCATTGCCCGCAGCGGCCCGTCGGGTCGGCCTCGCGGCGCCGGCATGCGGGCGACCACCGCCTCGAGGATGTCGTCGATGCCCTCGCCGGTCTTGGCGCTGCACGGGATCGCGTTCGTGGCGTCGATGCCGATGACGTCCTCGATCTCCTCGCGGGCGCGGTCCGGGTCGGCCTGCGGCAGGTCCATCTTGTTCAGCACCGGCACGACCTCGACGCCGAGGTCGAGCGCCGTGTAGCAGTTGGCCACCGTCTGCGCCTCGACGCCCTGGCTGGCGTCGACCACCAGAAGCGCGCCCTCGCACGCAGAGAGCGACCGGCTCACTTCGTACGAGAAGTCGACGTGGCCGGGCGTGTCGATGAGGTTGAGCTGATAGAGCTCACCGTCCTTCGCGGTGTAGGTCAATGCCGCGGTCTGTGCCTTGATGGTGATGCCGCGTTCGCGCTCGATGTCCATCGAATCGAGCACCTGCGATTCCATCTCGCGCTCGCTTAACCCGCCGCAACGCTGGATCAGTCGGTCGGCCAGCGTCGACTTGCCGTGGTCGATGTGCGCGATGATGGAAAAATTGCGGATGTGGTCCATGCTTTTCGCGATGTTCTTTTCGAGCCATTCAGCTGGCCGCGACGACGACGCAGCCGTTGCGGTGGGGCTCATATCGCGAAGCGATGTGAAGGCGCGAAGCGCCGGGCCGGAGTCAAAAAAAAGGCACGTCGATTACGGACGCGCCTTCCAACAAAAACGTTTGGCAACTGCTTGTTGGGTGGACCCATTGTAGCCAAAAGCACCCTTCGGCAAGCCGCGCCAATGCTTGATTTCTTCGCGTTGCCGCACCCCAACACGAATTTCTGTCCACAGCTTATCCACAATCGCCTGTGGATGTTCTGGGGGCAACTTCGACGGTAGGCGAGCGCTTCAACCTACGACGCCCGGCAGCTCCTGCATGGCGGAAAGTGCAAGCGCCAAAGCAAGAATGTCTGCCAGTGCCCACTAACAAGCTGATCTGCGGGTATTCCTCAACGTGCCGGCCGCAAGATCAGAAAGGTGGCGGCGTCGCCACGCCGAACCAGCAGTGTCGCCGGCTTGGCTTTGTCGAGCTTGGCCATAACGGCATCGAACTGCTTCGCGCCCGTGACCTCGACGTTGTCGACGGTGACGATGACGTCGCCCTCGCGAATGCCGGCGCGAGCGGCGACGCCTTCCGCGGTGTCGACGCGAACGCCGTTCTTGATCTTCAGCTCGCGACGTTGCGCATCGGTGAGGTCGGAGACGGCGAGCCCGAAGCTGCTGACCGCGGCCGGCGGCTTCGCGCCGTCCTTCTCGGGCGTGCGCTTCGCGGCGACGCGCTCCGGCTCGAGCTCGGCGACGACGACGGAGAGGTCGCGGTAGCCGCCGCGCCGGAAGACTTGCAGCGTCGTCTTGTTGCCCGGCTTGATGCTGCCGACGACGCGCGGCAACTCGCCCGCCGTCTCGACCACCTTGCCCTCGACCTTGGTGATGATGTCGCCGGCCTCGACGCCGGCCTTCTCCGCCGGGCCGCCCGCCTCGACACTGCGCACCAGCGCGCCGGTCGGCTTGCCGAGCCCGATCGATTCGGACACTTCGCGGGTGACGCGGTCGATGACGACGCCGATGCGGCCGCGGATGACACGGCCGCCGGCACGAAGCTGCTCCGACACCCGCGTCGCCTCGTCGATCGGGATCGCGAACGAGATGCCCTGATAGCCACCCGAACGGCTGTAGATCTGCGAGTTGATGCCGACGACCTCGCCGCGCATGTTGATCAGCGGGCCTCCGGAGTTGCCGGGATTGATGGCGACGTCGGTCTGAATCAGGGGCAGCAACTCGCCGGTGTCGCGCGATTTGGCGCTGACGATGCCGGCCGTCACCGTGCTCTCGAGCCCGAACGGCGAGCCGATGGCGATCACCCACTCGCCGACCTTCAACTTGGCGACATCACCGATGCGCACCGTCGGCAGGCCGCTGGCGTCGATCTTGACAAGTGCCACGTCGCTCTTCTTGTCGGCGCCGATGGTGCGGGCCTTGAAAGATC
>JANXWR010000473.1 GCA_025351025.1 Burkholderiales bacterium
CGAGCCCGGACAGGTCGAGCACGTCGTTGATGAGCGAGAGCAGATGGCCGCCGGCGGCGCGGATGTGGCCGAGCTTGGCCAGCTGGGCCGCGTCGGCCGAGCGGCGCGCCTCGATCTGCAGCAGCTGCGTGAAGCCGAGCACCGCGTTGAGGGGCGTGCGCAGCTCGTGGCTCATGCGCGAGAGGAACTGCGACTTGGCGTGGACCTCGCGTTCGGCGAGCGCCGCCTGCTGGCGCATCAGCTCCGCTTCCTTGGTTTCGGTGACGTCCCAGTTGACGCCGACGCGCCGCACCGGGCGGCCCGCGGCGTCGTAGACCAGCGCCGAGCGCGAGGCGAGCCAGCGCCAGCCACCCTCCGGCATGCGGACGCGAAATTCGTACGAGGCCGATTGCGCGGCCAGCGCGGCGCCGGGACGGGCATCGAGGACATACGCCACATCGTCCGGATGAACCATCGCCATGCGCTCTTCGCGTCCCGGCACCGGCTGTCGCGGCGACAGGCCGCGCAGGTGAAACATCTGCTCGTCCCAGCGCTCCGGCGAGCCGTCGAGGTGCGCCTCCCACATGCCGATGCCGGCGTGGGCGGCGATGATCGAGGCGCGCTCGCTCGCGTCGCGCAGGGCGTCGAGCGCGGCGTGCTGCTCGGTGACGTCCATCGCCACTCCGAGCATGCGGCGCTGGTCGGGCGAGGCGGGGTCGCGATCGGCACGCATGACGATCCAGCGCACGCTGCCGTCGCTACGCAGGATGCGGAACTCGAGCTCGCAGGGGCCGTCCCGCGCCGTCAGGAAGGCGCGCGACTCGCGGGCGACGCGGTCGCGATCTTCGCGATGAACGCATTGCCGCAGCCACTCGCCGAAGCTCGGCACCGCAGGCGGAGCGAAGCGATCGAAGAGCGCGAACATCTGCGCGTTCCAGTCGCTCTCGGGCGGGTCGTCGGCGGTGGTCCAGAGGCCGATGCCGGCGGCCTGCGAGGCGGCTTCGAGGCGGCGCGCGAGCTCTTCAGCTTGCCGCCGCTGCTCGACCCGCTCGGTCACGTCGAGGGCGACGCCGACGAAGGCCACCGGCACGCCGGCCGGGTCGCGCTCGATGACGCGGCGTGTCATCACGTAGCGGTACTGGCCGTCGAGCCGCCGGTATCGGGCTTCCATGTCGGTCGGCTGGTCGGAGTCGAGCGCCTTGGCCGCCGAAGCGATGACGAGCGGGATGTCGTCGGGATGGATGAGGCTGCGCACCTCTTCGATCGACAGCCCTTCGGGGCGCGGCGCCATCTGCAGCAGCTGGAAGGCACGGTCGCTGTAGTACATGCGCTGCGTGCGCAGGTCGTGCCGCCAGATTGCGATCTGGCCGAGCTCGACGGCGAGCTTGAGCTGGGCGTTGACGTCGCCGAGCGCGCGTGCCGCGTCGTAGGCATCGGTGTCGTCCATCATGATGCCGATGGCCCGGTCGGGCGCGCCGTTCGGTCCGTTCTTGACTTCCCACTGCGAGTGGATCCAGCGCGTCTTGCCGCCCGGATGGATGACGCGGTAGCGCTGCGCGTAGCGGCCGGCGCGCAACGCCGAATCGACGTAGTTCATGCGCGCGCGGTCGTCGGGGTGGATGTGCTGAATGGCGTCTTCGTACGAGGGCGTGCCGGTGGCGGGATCGAGCCCCCAGAAGCCGAACACGTGACGGTCCCAGCGCCCCTCGCCCGAAGGAATCCGGCGCTCCCAGATGCCGAGGCGCCCGAACTCCTGCGCCGTGTCGAGCAGCTCGCCCTGGCGCCGCGCCTGACCGGCGAGAAAGCGCGTCGAGCTCACGTCGGTGAAGGTCCAGAGCGTGTGCTCGCCGGTGCGACCCGCGCGCGCGTCGACCCAGAGCGGCGCGGCGTCGGCGGCGCGCAGGCGCAGTCCGGTCGTGTCGAGCGTGCCCGAGGCGAGTGCGGTGGCGAACTTCGCCCGCGTCGATTCGCCGGCGGCACCCTCCGTGGTGCAGTCGAGCAAGCTCGTCGCGCCGTTGCCGTCGATGCCGGTCGCCGCCTTGAAGCGTTCGTTGACCCAGGTGATCGTTCCCGCGCCGTCGGTCACGGCCAGCAGCTCGAGGCTTTGCGCGAGCAGCGCTTGCAGCACGTTGGCGGGCAGGGTGGCGCCCAGGGAATCGGGATCGGTCATGGCCCGCGTCGGACTCGGAGCGGGGAAGTCTAGCCGGGCAAAGCCGGCCGGCCGGGTCGCGAACTCAGTCTTCTGCGACCTGCAGCACGAGCTTGCCGAAGTTCTCGCCCTTGAACAGCTTGAGCAGCGCCTCGGGAAAGGTGTCGAGGCCGAAAACGATGTCTTCGCGGCTCTTCATGCGGCCGTCCTGGAGGTAGCCGGCGAGCTCGGCGACGGCGGTGCCGAAGCGGGCTACGTTGTCGAAGACGACGATGCCTTCCATGCGCGCGCGGTTGACGAGCAGCGACAGGTAGTTGGCCGGGCCCACCACCTTGTCGGTGTTGTTGTACTGGCTAATCGCGCCGCAGATGATGATGCGCGCCTTGCGGTTGATGCGCGTCAGCACCGCGTCGAGGATCTCGCCGCCGACGTTGTCGAAGTAGATGTCGACGCCGGCCAGGCAATGCGCCTTCAGGCCGTCCTTGATCGGGCCGGCCTTGTAGTCGATGCAGGCGTCGAAGCCGAGCTCCTTGACGACCCACTCGCACTTCGCCGGGCCGCCGGCGATGCCGACGGCCCGGCAGCCGAGGATCTTGGCCAGTTGCCCGACCGTCTGGCCGACGGCGCCGGCGGCGCCCGAGACGACGACCGTCTCGCCGGCCTTCGGCTGGCCGACGTCCATCAGGCCGAAATAGCCGGTCATGCCGGGCATGCCGAGCACGTTGAGCCATTGCGTCATGGTGCCCAGGCGCAGGTCGAGCTTCGTCAGCGCGCCCTTGCCGAGCTGGCCTGAGTCGAAGCGGGCGTATTCCTGCACGCCGAGCGCGCCGTTGACGCGGTCGCCGACCGCGAACTTCGGCGTCTTCGAGGCAATCACCTTGCCGATGCCGCCGGCGCGCATCACCTCGCCGATGCCGACCGGCGCGATGTAGCTCTTGCCCTCGTTCATCCAGCCGCGCATGGCCGGGTCGAGCGAGAGCGCGAGGGTCTTGACGAGCACGCCGCCTTCTTCGGGCTCGCCCGCGGTCTCGGTGGTGAAGCTCCAGTCGTCACGCGTCGCCATGCCGATGGGGCGGCGGGCGAGGCGGATCTGGTGATTGGTTGTCGTCGCGAGCGGGCTCATGGTTCGTCTCCTCGGTGGGGCGACGATCTTAGGCGCGCTGCCATCACACGCAAGTCACGCGCGCGACGTGCATAAAAAAACCGCGGCGAACCGCGGTTTTCGATTCGGGCCGAAGCCCGAGGCAGAGCTGAAGCTCAGGCCAGGACGCGAATGTTCGCAGCCTGCAGGCCCTTCTGGCCTTGCTTGACTTCGAACTCGACGCGCTGGTTTTCGGCCAGGGTCTTGAAGCCGCTGCCGGCGATGTCGCGGAAGTGGGCGAACAGGTCAGCGCCGCCCGCGTCTTGCGCGATGAAGCCGAAG
>JANXWR010000484.1 GCA_025351025.1 Burkholderiales bacterium
GTGGCGTTTTCTGCCATTAAATCAATAACTTAGCATCGCCACCCGGCGCCACCCATGCGTCTCAACTCGATCAAGCTCTCGGGCTTCAAGTCGTTCGTCGAACCGACCCAGTTCCAGCTCCCCGGCCAGCTTGTCGGTGTCGTCGGGCCGAACGGCTGCGGCAAGTCGAACATCATCGACGCGGTGCGCTGGGTACTCGGCGAAAGCAAGGCCAGCGAGCTGCGCGGCGAGTCGATGCAGGACGTCATCTTTAACGGCTCGGGCCTGCGCAAGCCTGCTGGCCGGGCCAGCGTCGAGCTCGCCTTCGACAACGCCGACGGCCGCGCCGGCGGACCCTGGAGCCGCTTCGCCGAGATCGCCGTCAAGCGCGTGCTGACCCGCGACGGCACGAGCAGCTACTACATCAACAACCAGCCAGTGCGCCGCCGCGATGTGCAGGACGTGTTTCTCGGCACCGGCCTCGGGCCCCGGGCCTACGCGATCATCGGCCAGGGGACGATCTCTCGCATCATCGAGAGCAAGCCCGAGGAGCTGCGCTTCTTCCTCGAAGAGGCCGCCGGCGTCTCTAAGTACAAGGAGCGCCGGCGCGAGACCGAGAACCGGCTGAAGGACACGCGGGAGAACCTGACCCGCGTCGAAGACATCCTGCGCGAGCTGAACCTCAATCTCGGCAAGCTCGAATCGCAGGCCGAGGTCGCGGGCCGCTATCGCGGCTTGCAGCAGGACAGCGTCGTCAAGCAGCACCAGCTCTGGTTCCTCAAGCATCGCGACGCGGCGCGTGAGCAGGAGCGGGTTCGCCTGGCCGTGATCGCCGCGGTCGCCGCGCTCGAGTCGCGCAACGCCGAGTTGCGGCACAGCGAGGCCGAGCTGGAAGCGATCCGACAGTCGCACTACGCGTCGAACGACGATTTGCACGCCGCGCAGGGCGCGCTCGGCGAGGCGGCGCTCGAGGTCAGCCGGCTCGAGGAGCGGATCCGCTACGTCGCCGAAGGGCGGCAGCGGATCGCCCGCCAGCGCACCGATCTCGAAGGCCAGCGCAACCATTGGCTGGCACGCGAGGCCGAGGCACGCGCCGAGCACGAGGCGGCGGGTAGGCGCATCGAGACGGCGGAGCGTTCGGCCTCTGACTTCGGCGGCCGGATCGCCGCCCAAGCGGCGACGCTGCAGGCATCGGAAGCGGCGCTGCGCGCGGCGCAGGCGGCGAGCGGCGGGCAGCGCGAAGTCGTCGCCGACGTGCAGCAGCAGATCCAGGTCGCGGCCGCGGAAATGCGCGGCGTCGACGAGCGGCTCGGCAAGGTCGAGACGCGTCGCGAACGATTGCTCGGCGAAGAGAAGGGTCTCGCGCCAGTCGACCCGGTGCGTCTCGATGCCGCCCGTCAGCGCGCGGCCCAGGCCGAGGCGCAGCATGCTGCCGTCGAGTCGCGCCTCGCCGGATGGCAAGAGCGCGTGCCGACGCTCGATGAAGCGCGCCGGACGCTGCAGGCCGCCGCCAACGACGAGGCGCGCCGCCACGCCGATCTGTCGGCGCGCCTCGATGCGCTGAGGGCCCTGCAGGAAAAGGTCCAGGTCGAGGACAAGCTCAAGCCCTGGCTCGCCAAGCACGGCCTCGAATCGTTGCAGGGCCTGTGGCGGCGCGTCCGCATCGAGCCGGGTTGGGAAGCGGCGCTCGAAGCGGCTTTGCGCGAACGCCTGGGCTCGCTGGAGATTGGCCGGCTCGATACGGTGCGCGCTTTCGCCGCCGACGCGCCGCCGGCACGCCTGGCTTTCTTCACGACGCCGTCGGCGCCGACCCCGGCGGCACATCGGACCCTGCCGCGGCTCGCCGATCTGCTTCACCTCGGCGATGCCGGTCTCACCGCATTGCTCGGCGACTGGCTCGAGGGCGTCTACACCGCCGCCGATCTCGACGCCGCGCTCGCCGCCCGTTCGAGCCTGACGCACGGCGAAGTGATCATGACGCGCGAGGGCCACGCCGTCAGCCAGTTCGCGGTCAGCTTCTACGCGCCCGACTCGCAGCAGGCGGGCCTGCTTGCCCGCGCGCAGGAGATCGAGAACCTGGAAAAGCAGACCCGCGCGCAGGCCATCATGCTCGACGAAGCGAAGAGCCGGTTGATCCGCGCCGAGGCCGAGAGCAGCGACGCCGCCGACCGCTTGGCGGCGAGCCGGCGCGAGGCGACCGTCGCGCAATCGGCCGCGCACGAGCAGCAGGTCGAGCTGCTGCGCCTGACCCAGCTCGCCGAGCAGACCAGCCTGCGCCGCGACCAGCTCGGCACCGAGCGCGGGGCCCTCGACGCCGAGCTTGACGACCTGTCGGTGCGTCGTGCCGCCGGCGAGGCGCGCTTCGAGGCGCTCGACGCCGAGCTCGGTGTCGCTCAGGAGCGCCATGCCGAGCTCGACGAAGCGACGCGCGCCGCCGAGCGTGCCTTGGCCGCGGTGCGCGAGGGCGGTCGCACACTCGAACGGCAGGCGCAGGAAGCGCAGTTCGAATTGCGCTCGCTGGTCGCCCGGCGTGCCGAGCTGGAACGCTCGATCGAAACCGCACTGCAGCAGCTCGAGACCGATCGCGCCGCCGATGCGTCGCTGGCTGCCGATCTCGCCAGCCTCACGGACGCCGAGGCCGAAACCGGATTGCAAGCGGCGCTGGCGATCAAGCTCGAGCGCGAAGCCGCGCTCGGCGCCAAGCGCAGCGTCTATGACGACCTGTCGCAGAAGCTGCGCCATGCCGACGAGGCACGCCTCGG
>JANXWR010000489.1 GCA_025351025.1 Burkholderiales bacterium
GCTCGGTGCCGACCTCGCCGGCCGCTATCCGCACGAGCTGTCGGGCGGTCAGCGCCAGCGCGTCGGCATTGCCCGCGCCATCGCGCTGGCCCCGGCGCTGGTCGTCGCCGACGAGATCGTCTCGGGGCTCGACGTGTCGACGCAGGCGCACATCCTGCTGCTACTGCGCGAGCTGCGCCGCGACCTCGGCCTGGCGATGCTCTTCGTCACGCACGACCTGTCGGTCGTGCGCGTGCTGTGCGACCGTGTGGTCGTGCTGCGCGAAGGCCGCGTGGTCGAGACGGCGCCGGTCGCCAGGCTCTTTGCCGCGCCGGGAAACGCCTACACGAAGATGCTTCTGGATGCGATACCGTTGCCCGACGTGGACCCCCATTGGCTCGATGCGGCGAGCGGCGACAGCAAGGAGAAATCGATGAAGGTCAAAGATTGCATCGCGCTCGTCACTGGCGCCAATCGCGGCTTCGGCCGCGCCCTGGTGCAGGCGCTGCTCGACGCCGGCGCCGCCAAGGTCTACGCCTCGGCTCGCGACCCGTCCTCGCTTCAGCCGCTGGTCGCGGCATCGGCCGGGCGCGTCGTCACGCTCAGCCTCGACATCACGCGCGACGATCAGATCGCCGCCGCGGCCGCGGCCTGCGGCGACGTGACCCTGCTCTTCAACAACGCCGGCATCAACCGCCACCAGGGCGTGATCGCCGCGCCAACGCTCGACGATGCCAGGGCCGAGATGACGAGCAACTACTTCGGCACGCTGACGATGTGCCGCGCCTTCGCTCCGGTGCTCAAGGCCAACGGCGGCGGTGCGATCGTCAATGTGCTGTCGATCCTGGCCAAGGCTGCGATTCCGGCGATGGGTTCGCTGTGCGCGTCGAAAGCCGCGTCGCTGCGCATGACCGAAGGCGTGCGCGCCGAGCTTGCTGCGCAAGGCACGCTGGTCGTCGCGCTGATGACCGGCGCGATGGATACCGACATGGAACGCGATTTCCAGGGCCCGAAATCGGCGCCTGCCGAGGTTGCCGCCGCGCTGCTCGCCGAGATCGATCAGGGCAGGGAAGAGGTCTATCACGGACCGATGCCCGAATGGATCAACGCCGCGCTGAAGGAGGACGCGAAAGCGCTCGAGGGGGAATTCGCGAAATACCTGCCGAGCTGAATACTCCGACGTGCTCCGCGCCCAAGGCCCACCATGCAACTGCACTACTTTCCCGGCAACGCCAGCCTGATCCCGCACATCGTGCTCGAAGAGCTCGGCGTGCCGTTCGAGCTGAAGTACGTCGATCGCGCGGCGGCGGCGCACAAGTCGGCCGAGTACCTCGCGCTCAATCCGAACGGGCTGATCCCGGTGCTCGTCGACGCCTCGGTCGGCGGCAAGGCGCATCCACTCGTGCTCTACGAGACGGCTGCGGTCTGCATGCACCTGGCCGACATGCACCCGGCCGCCGGCCTGCTGCCGCCGCTCGCCAGCGCGCATCGGGCGCTGGCCTACAAGTGGCTGGCCTGGCTCACCAACACGCTGCAGGCGGCGCTCATCGTCTATTTCTATCCCGAGCGCTGGGCCGACGAAGCGTCGGCGATCGCCCAGGTCAAGGCGCATGCTGAAACGAAGATCGGCGCCATGCTCGACCAGCTCGACGCCGAGTTCGCGCGCCATCACGGGCACTGGCTGCTCGGCGAGGGCTACAGCCTGGCCGACCCTTACGCCTTCGTGCTCTGCCGCTGGACGCGCGGCTTCCATCGCCCGGCGCGCGACCTGCCGCACCTGAAGCCCTGGCTCGATCGCATGCAGGAGCGCCCGGCGGTGCAACGCGCCTTCGCCACCGAGAAGCTGCCGCCGCCGCGGGTCTAGCGTCGGCGCCGGTCGCGGGCTGCGGCGCTACGCCGCGAGGGCACGCGACCACCAATCGGTGAGCGGCGTGTCCGCTTTGGCCTGCCGCCGTTCGTCGAGCAAGGCACGGCCGGCTTGCTTCATGCCGCCGCGCGCGGCGATGGCGAGCAGCGTCTGGTCGATGACGTCGCGCTGCGCATGGCTGCCGCCCAGGCGTGCGGCGATCGGCGGCAGCGGAAAGATCGCTTCGCCGGCGGCGTCGTAGCGGCCGTGCGCGAAGTCGAGCAACCCGCGCATCAGCGGTATTGCGAGGTCGTTCGAGACGCCCAGGTTCCATTCGCCGCCGCTGCGTGCCGCCATCGTCAGCGAGGTGCGCACCCAGGCGGCGGCGCGATCGAGCTCGCCCGCGCCGATCAGCGCGAAGAGCGCATGGATGTCATTGAACGCCGAATGGCCGGCCACCGCCGCGTCGAGCGGCCACCCGGCGAGCAGGCGCTGCCAGCGGTCACCGACGTCGGCGCCCAGCAGGTGCAGCCGCCAGAGCAGCGAGGCGGCGTCGACGCGCTGCAGCGTGATCTCGTTCGCCTCGGCGCGCAGGTAGCCGTCGAAAACCGCCAGCGCGCGCGCGTGGTCGAGCGACTCGAGCGCGAACAGCGCCTCGTGCCAGCCGAGGTGGCCGGCGAAGCCGTTGTCTACGCCCCAGTGCGGCCGCCATGCCGCCATCCATGCCGCGCCCTCTACGTGGCGGCCCTGCATTTCCATGACGTGGGCGACGGCGTGGATGGCCCAGGGCACGCGCGGCGATGCGGCGAGCGCCTCTCGCCCGACCGCCTCGGCCTCGTCGAAGCGCAGCGACTCCTCGAGGCCGAAGGCGTGATGGCCGAGAACGTAGGGCTGCAGCGCGTCGTCGGCGGTCCAGGCCGGCAGCACGCGCGCGACGCGCTGGCGCAAGGCGATCGCGTCGCCTCGGTAGAAGTCGAAGAGCAGCGCCCACTGCAGGGCAAGCGCATCGCGCGGATGCGCGTCGAGGATGGCGCCCCAGGCGGCAGATGCGCCCTGCCAGTCGCCGCGCGCCGCCCTGCGCACGGCGTCGAAGTGAAGGCGCTCGCGCAAGGTGGCGTGCTTGGCGAGGGGCTCGGCCGCTTCGAGCAGCGTGGCGGCGTCGCCGGCAAGCGAAGGCTCG
This sequence comes from Burkholderiales bacterium, assembly GCA_025351025.1. Taxonomy (GTDB): domain Bacteria; phylum Pseudomonadota; class Gammaproteobacteria; order Burkholderiales; family Burkholderiaceae_C; genus Schlegelella_A. The sequence goes on from JANXWR010000489.1 coordinate 3,006, forward strand.
GTCAGGCTGACGAGGAAACCCGCCTTCATGAGGTACGGCAGCAACCACGCGGGGTCGGCGACGACGGCGGCGTCGAGGTCGTCGACCGGCGTGCCGTAGAACGACATCATTCGCCACAGGGCGCTCTCGCTCGCGTCGAGCGCAGCACGCGACGCCGTGCTCACGGTGTTGCCCTGCGCGTCGCGGAGCGTCATGACGCTGTCATCCTGAGCGGAGCGAAGGATCTCGTCCGGCGCCTAGATCCATCACTGCGTTCAGGATGACGACGGCTCCGGCCATGTGCGCGGCGCGGGACGCATCGTTTCCCATGCGACCGACATCTGCAGCACGCCGAGGTCGTCGTGGCGCTTGCCGGCGATTTGCAGGCCGATCGGCAAGCCGGCACGCGTGTGGCCGCAGTCGATGCTCGCGGCCGGCTGCTCGCTCATGTTGTAGACGACGGTGAAGCCGATGTGCTCGAGCGGTCGCTCCGGGTCGTCGGTGGGCGAGGCGAGCTCGGCGGCGAAGGCCGGGATCGGCGCGGTCGGCGAGAGCACGAAGTCGAAGGGACGGTGCGCGGCGACGGCCGCGTCGCGCATCGCCCCCATCTGGCTGTAGCCGACGAAGACCTGCTCTGCCGTGAGGGTGGCGCCGCGCGCCACCCATTCACGAATGAAGGGCAGCACCTTGGCGCGACGCTCTTCCGGCAGGCGCGAGAAATCGAGCCAGGAGCGCATGCGCCAGAAGTTGTCCATGCCATCGAGCATGGTGCGCGTGAGGAAGGGCGCAATCGTCTCGACGTGTGCGCCGGCGGCGGCGAAGTGATCGGCGGCCGTCTGTACCGCGGCGCGGATCTCGGGATCGAGCGGCAGGCCGGCGCCGGCGTCGAGCAGGAGGCCGATCTTCAACCCGCGCAGGTCGCGATCGAGGCGCGACCAGGCGATGTCCTGGACCGGCAGGCTCATCGTGTCGCGGACATCGGGCTGCGCCAGCACGCGCATCAGCAGCGCGGCGTCGGCGACGCTGCGCGTCATCGGCCCGGCGCAGCGGCCCGCGTAGGGCGGATCGATCGGGATGCGGCCGAGGCTCGGCTTCAAGGTGAAGATGCCGCACCAGCAGGCCGGCAGGCGCAGCGACCCGCCGATGTCGGTGCCGACGTGCAGCGGTCCGTAGCCGGCAGCGGCCGCGGCGCCGGCGCCGGCACTGCTGCCGCCGGGGCCTTTGCTCAGGTCCCAGGGGTTGCGTGCCAGCGCATGAAAGCTCGACAGGCCCGACGACAGCATGCCGTAGTCGGGCATCGTCGTCTTGCCGAGGATGACGGCGCCCGACTCGCGCATCCGCGCCGCCGGCGGCGCGTCGTGGGCGGCCGGCGTCAGCAGCGTCGCCGCGCTGCCGAGCGGCACCGGCGTGCCGCGGGTGGCGATGTTCTCCTTGATCATGGACGGCACGCCGTCGATGGGACCGAGCGGCTCGCCCTTCAGCCAGCGCGCTTCCGAGTCGCGGGCGGCAGCGAGCGCGCCCTCGGCGTCGAGCGCATAGGTCGCGCAGAGCTGCGGTTCCCATGCGGCGATGCGGCAAAGCACCGCCTGCGTCGCCTCGACCGGCGAGAGTTCGCGCCGGCGATAAAGCGCGACCAGCTCGGTCGCAGCGAGGTCGTGCAGCGCCGTCATGTCGCCACTGTCATGTCGCCACTGTCATCCTGAACGAAGTGAAGATCTCAACGCGAGCCATCGAGATCCTTCGCTTCGCTCAGGATGACAAGGTGCGCTACTGCCAGCTCAAGGCGCCGAGGTCGTTGCCGAAGATCGGCGAGCTGCTCCACATGCCTTTCAGCTTCTTGTTGCCCACGGCGAACTGCGGCAGCTGGAACAGGTAGGCGTTGACGCTGTCGTTGGCGAGCTGGCGCTGGATGTCGCCGAGCAGCTTGAGCCGGCCCTTCGGGTCGGCGGTCGAGTTGTAGGCGGCGAGCAGGTCCTTGTAGGCCTTGGAGTCGTAGCCGTAGTAGTAGCTCGGGTCGGCATAGCGGTCGAAGTCGAGCGGCTCGACGTGGCTGATCACGGTCAGGTCGAAGTTGCCCTTGAACGCGCCCGAGAGCCACTGCGCCCACTCGACGTTCTCGATCTTGGCGACGACGCCGACCTTGGCGAGCTGCGAGGCGATGATCTCGCCGCCCTTTCTCGCGTAGGCGGGGGGCGGCAGCGTCAGCGTGACGTTGAGCGGCGTCGTGATGCCGGCTTCCTTGAGCAGCGCCTTCGCCTTTTCCGGGTTGTACGGGTTGACGCCGGTGAGGTCGACATAGCCGGCGTCGCTTGGAACCATGTGGCTGCCGATCGGCGTGCCGAAGCCTTCCTGCGCGCCGTCGATGAGGGCCTTGCGGTCGATCGCCGCGGCCAGGGCGCGGCGCACGCGCACGTCGTCGAAGGGCTTCTTCTTGTTGTTGATGGTCATGATCGTCTTGCCTTCGGTGCCGCCCACGGTGACCGAGAAGCGCGGATCGTTCTGGAACTGCTTCAGGCTTTCGAGGGCGCCGAAGCGCGGCATGCCGTCGATGTCGCCGGCGAGCAGTCCCGCGACCTGCGCCGCGGAGTCGTTGATGAAGCGGAAGGTGACCTTCTTCATGGCGACCTTGGCGGCGTCGCGGTACTGGTCGTTCTTCACCAGCGTGATCGACGAGCCCTTGGCCCACGTGTCGAACTTGAACGGGCCGGTGCCGATCGGCTTGGTGGCGGTGGTCGGCGCGCTCTTCGGGTCGAGGATCACCGCGGTGTTCTCGCCCATGCGGAACAGGAAGTTGCCGTCGGCGTTGTTGAG
>JANXWR010000490.1 GCA_025351025.1 Burkholderiales bacterium
GCCCGCGTTCTACGACCTCACCGAGGCCGACATGGACATGGTGTTCAGCGCCACGAACACCTACTTCACCACCGCCGAGCACATGACGCTGCGCGAGATCGCGCAGGCGCTGCGCGAGACCTACTGCGGCACGATCGGCGCCGAGTACATGCACATCACCGAGCCGACCGAGAAGCGCTGGTGGCAGCAGCGGCTCGAATCGATCCGCTCCAAACCCAGCTTCAGCGCCGAAGAAAAGATCCACATCCTCGACCGGCTGACCGCCGCCGAGGGGCTGGAGCGCTATCTGCACACGAAGTACGTCGGCCAGAAGCGCTTCTCGCTCGAAGGCGGCGAAAGCTTCATCGCCTCGATGGACGAGTTCGTGCAGCGCAGCGGCGAAAAAGGCGTGCAGGAGATCGTCATCGGCATGGCCCACCGCGGCCGCCTCAACGTGCTCGTCAACACCCTGGGCAAGATGCCCAAGGACATGTTCGCCGAGTTCGACCACACGGCGCCCGAGAACCTGCCTTCGGGCGACGTCAAGTACCACCAGGGCTTCTCGAGCGACATCACGACCGGCGGCGGCCCGGTCCACCTCAGCCTGTCGTTCAACCCCTCGCACCTCGAGATCGTCAACCCGGTCGTCGAGGGCTCGGTCAAGGCGCGACTCGATCGCCGCGGCGACCACGAGGGCGACACGGTGTTGCCGGTCATCGTTCACGGCGACGCGGCCTTCTCCGGCCAGGGCGTGGTCATGGAGACGCTGGCACTGGCGCAGACGCGCGGCTACTACACCGGCGGCACGGTGCACGTCGTCATCAACAACCAGATCGGCTTCACGACCTCGGACCCGCGCGACTCGCGCTCGACCCTGTACTGCACCGACGTCGTGAAGATGATCGAGGCGCCCGTGCTGCACGTCAACGGCGACGACCCCGAGGCGGTCGTCCTCTGCAGCCAGATCGCGCTCGACTATCGGCAGGAGTTCAACAAGGACGTCGTCGTCGATATCGTCTGCTTCCGCAAGCTCGGCCACAACGAGCAGGACACGCCGGCCATGACGCAGCCGCTGATGTACAAGAAGATCGCGGCCCATCCGGGCACACGCAAGATCTACGGCGACAAGCTGGTGGCCCAGGGCGTGCTGCAGGCCGACGGCCCCGACGGCATGGTCAAGGCGACGCGCGCCGCGCTCGATGCCGGCAAGAGCAGCTACGACCCGGTGCTGACCAACTACAAGAGCAAGTACGCGGTCGACTGGTCGCCTTTCCTGAACCGGAAGTGGACCGACGCGGCCGACACGGCGCTGCCGGTGGCCGAGATCAAGCGCCTGGCGGAGCGCATCACGACGGTGCCGTCGAACTTCAAGGTCCATCCGCTGGTCGAGAAGGTGCTGGCCGATCGCGCCGCGATGGGCAAGGGCGAGCTGCGCGTCGACTGGGGCATGGGCGAGCACCTCGCGTTCGCCTCGCTGGTCGCCAGCGGTTACGCGGTGCGCCTCTCGGGCGAGGACTCGGCGCGCGGGACCTTCACGCACCGGCACGCGGTGCTGCACGACCAGAACCGCGAGCGCTGGGACGAGGGCACCTACACGCCGCTGCAGCACGTCGCCGACGGGCAGGCGCCGTTCGTCGTCATCGACTCGCTGCTCTCCGAAGAAGCGGTGCTCGGTTTCGAATACGGCTACGCCAGCGCCGAGCCGAACACGCTCGTTATCTGGGAGGCGCAGTTCGGCGACTTCGCCAACGGCGCGCAGGTCGTCATCGACCAGTTCATCGCCTCGGGTGAAGTGAAATGGGGCCGCGCCAACGGCCTGACGCTGATGCTGCCGCACGGCTACGAAGGGCAGGGCCCGGAGCACTCGTCTGCGCGGCTAGAGCGCTTCATGCAGCTGTCGGCCGACAACAACATGCAGGTCGTGCAGCCGACGTCGGCGAGCCAGATCTTCCACGTGCTGCGCCGGCAGATGGTGCGCATGTTTCGCAAGCCCCTGATCATCATGACGCCCAAGTCGCTGCTGCGCGCCAAAGACGCAGCGTCGCCGTTGACCGACTTCACCAAGGGCGAGTTCAAGACGGTGATCGGCGAGCAGAGCGCCGAGCTGAACGCCGAGCGCGTGAAGCGCGTCATCGCCTGCTCGGGCAAGGTCTACTACGACCTGGTCCGCGCCCGCAGCGAGCGCAAGAACGCCGACGTCGCGATCATCCGCGTCGAGCAGCTCTATCCGTTCCCGCACAAGGCCTTTGCCGCCGAGCTGAAGAAGTATCCGAACCTGGCCGAGGTCGTCTGGTGCCAGGACGAGCCGCAGAACCAGGGCGCTTGGTTCTTCGTCCAGCACTACATCCACGAGAACATGAACGACGGCCAGCGCCTCGGCTACGCGGGCCGCGCGCCTTCGGCGTCACCGGCGGTCGGCTATGCGCACCTGCACCAGGAGCAGCTGAAGGCTTTGCTCGAGCAAGCGTTCGCCAAGCTCAAGGGCTTCGTGCTGACGAAATGAAGCCCCCACGCTCACTCCGTTCGCTGCCCCCCGCGGGGGCGGCGGCGCCCTCGGGGCGGCCCGGCGCGCGCCGCGTCACGCTTCGGGGTGCAACAACAAGGCAAAAGAAATGGCACTGATCGAAGTCAAGGTTCCGCAGCTGTCGGAATCGGTGGCGGAAGCGACGCTGCTGCAATGGAAGAAGAAGCCCGGCGAGGCGGTCGAGATGGACGAGATCCTGATCGAGATCGAGACCGACAAGGTCGTTCTCGAAGTCCCCGCGCCGGCCGCGGGCGTGCTCGCGCAGGTGCTCAAGAACGACGGCGACAGCTGCATCGGCGAAGAGGTGATCGCCAAGATCGACACCGAGGGCCAGGAGGCCGTCTCCGGCGCGATGCAGATTCGCAGCATCCCCGAGGCGGTGCCGGCGCCCGGCGAAACGCCCGGCGTCCCCGCCGACGTCGCGGCGCTGGCCGAGACCAAGAGCGAGGTCGCGATGCCGGCCGCGGCCAAGCTGATGGCCGAGCTCGACCTGCCGGTCGGCTCGGTGCAAGGCACGGGGCGGGGTGGCCGGGTGACCAAGGGCGACGTTCTGGAAGCGCTCGGCAGCGGCACGGCCCAGGCCCCGGCGGCGGCCGCCGTACCCGCCGCCGCTCTGCCCGTCGCGCCTGCCGCGAGGCCGGTTCCGGAGGCAGCGCCGGCGCCGGCCCTGGCCAGGCCCTTGCCGGCGGTTGCTGCCCGCTCCGGCGCGAGCTACGGCGATCGACCCGAAC
>JANXWR010000511.1 GCA_025351025.1 Burkholderiales bacterium
CGAACACCGCGTGCGAGCGCTTGTATCCGTTGGTCGAGACGTTGGCGAGGTTGTTCGAGATGGTGTCAAGCTGCATTTGCTGCGCTTCCATCCCGGTCTTCGATATCCACAGCGATCGCATCATGGCGCGGCTCTCCGGTCAATGACGGGATGGTCGCGCCTGGCGCGCCCCGGGCAAGGCCGGAATAGACGGGTGGATCGCGGCCATCTTCGAAGCGGTATAAGGAAGCCATGTTGGCCCGTGAACATCGCCGCGCCCCCGCATCGGTGCCACCCTCGCGGCGGCCGGTGGGCGCCGCGCCGGTCACCGCGGCGCCGGCGGAATCGTCCCTCTACCAGTCGGCCTGCGCCTGCGGCGGCGGCTGTCCGGCGTGCGCCCGTCCCGGCGAGCCGGGTAAGAAGGGCAGCGGGCCCCGCACAGCGCCCTCGCCTCCGTCGACCGCGACGACGCCGGTCGCCTTGCTCGAGGACGGGCCGGAGCTCGAGCAGGAGGCAGACCTCGGCGCCGAGTCGCTGCTGGCCGGAGCCTGGCCTGTCGGCGGCGCGACGCCTTTGCCGCATCGTCGCGCCGCGCCGAGCAATGCGTCCGTGGCCTCTGACCTGCGCGAGGCCGAGTTGACGACCGGCGGCACGTCGCTGCCCGGCGCCGTCGCATCGCGACTGGGGGCGCACTTCCGCAGCGATTTCGGCCATGTGCGGGTCCACGAGGGGAGCGACGCGGCCCTCGCCAACCGACGGCTCCGTGCCGAGGCATTCGCCTTCGGCGAGCACGTCTGGCTGGGCCAGGGGCGGTCGGCGAACGACGTGCCGCTGATGGCCCACGAGCTGGTCCACGTCATGCAGCAGAAGCGCGCCGCCAGCGGCGCGGACGAGAGCGGGGGACGACGCATCCAGCGACTGCGAGAGAGCGATGGCGAGCTGCACATCGTCGAGATCGTCGCCTTCGAGGGCTCGCTCAGGAACGCGCAGGCAAAGCTTTCCGACGGCGACCTGCAGCCCCTTCATCTGACCAAGAGCGACCTGCCGGCGGGCGACTACGCCTTCGACCTGCCGCCCGGTGGCGGCAGCGAATATCTGGTCAGCGGCGGAACCGCCGCGGGCAAGCTCTACTGGCTGCCGGCCTCGGTGATCAGCGGCAAGCTCAAGCCGTCGGAACACGTCACTGTGCACGTCCTGCCGGGCAATCCGCAGGATCTCTACGAGCGCCGTCGCGAGCTCCATGCCGCCGACGAGGAAAAGGGCACTGTTCCCTTCGCGCAATTCCTCACCGGCAAGCATGCCAAGTCGGGCACCTATGCCGATCTGAAAGGCATGCTCGACGCTGAGGAGACCCTGCACAAAGCCGGCGTCAGCGAAGACGAGATGCTGCTCATCGAGCAGCAACGCGACGAGAACGAGCGGACCGGCTTCAGGCCTGCCACGGAAGTCGGCGCCAGCGAGTGGGCGACCGACTTCGTCGGCAAGCGCGAAGAGCAGCTCGCGACCGAGCTGAAGGCAACCGTCTCCAACCGCCAGAGCCTGACGGCGCAGATGGCGAAGATCGAGGCGTCCGGCCACGGCTTTGCGAACCTCGCGCTGGTCGTGCGCGAGCTCAACGCCGGGCACCGGACCGAGACCTGGGACACGGTCACGAAGCATCTGACCAGGAACGGCGTCGACGTCGACGCCTTCTTCGCCGCGTTCGAGTTCGAGATGCGGATGGCGACGAAGGCGCTCCTGACGCAGGGACGGGTGGCCTTGATCCGCATGGAGAAGGCGTATTTCGCCGGCGACAACGTCGGCACCGAGGACCGCCGGCTGACGCTCGCGATCCAGATGAAGAATGACGCCGAATCGGTGCGCAATGCGGCGGCGAACAAGCTCGAGGCGGCGCGCAAACGCGACCTGGCCGAGGTGAAGAAGGGCAACTACAAGAACGAGAACACGACCGATGCCCTGAAGCAGGACCTGAAGGACGCCGACAAGGCTTTCGAGGCGCAGAAGAGCGAGTCTCCGCTCGGCATCGCGCAGGAGCGCGGTCTCGAGCTGTACGCGAACAGCCCCAAGGAGCTGGCGCTCAGCAAGGCCAAGCTGCGCGATTTCATGTATCACACGGGCGAGACGCTGAAGCGCGGCGAAGCGCTCCTTCAAGGCAAGTCCGAAACGCTCTACCGGGCCGACAGGATCGTCGCCCTGACCAAGCAGCTTGTCGGCATCCGCAAGGACAGCTTGGTCGATGCGGTGATCGACTTCCACACGACGATCGTCACCGAGGAGCCGCTCTGGCGCGAGGTGCTCAACGTCGTCTCGCTGCTGGCCATGTTCGCCCCCGGTCCGCTGGGGCTGGCGCTGCGCGGCGGCCTGGCGCTGGCCAACCTGCATCTGGCGATGGACGACTATGCGCAGCAGTCGACGATGCACGATGCCGGATTCGCAAGCGCGGCACCGGGCAAGCTGGGCCTCGTCCTCACCGCCGGCGGCGCCCTGCTCGATCTCGGCAGCGTGGTTGGCGCGGTGGCCAAGAGCGGCGGCCGGATCGGCAACCTGGGCCGCATCCTGCGCGGCGGCGAGAAGACCGCCGACGAGGCGCTGGCCGCCGGCAAGCAAGCCGCCGGCAGCACGGCCGGCGAGGCGGCCGAAGACGCTGCCAAGGGCGAGTCGCAGGCAGGGCGCGAAGCCGCCGACGAGAGCCAGGGCGCCGCAAAGCAGACGGCCGAAGAGCCGCCGCCGCAAGACACCGGGCCCGACCCGCGCGGCGGACGGGCCGGCGACGGCCGCGAGATCCGCGGCGCGGGCGACGACGTCGCCGCGGACGCGGTCGTGCCGATGGCGCCGCGAACGCCGCAGGCGTCGATTCCCACCCGCGCCGCGCTGGCAGCCCGGCGCGCCGAGTTGTCGGCCACCGAAGCCGCGCTGGTCAAGGAACGCACCGAAATCGTGAAAGACCTGGCGACGCGGCGATCGAGCATCGGATCGGCCGACAAGGTGATCGATCTGGCCGCCAGAACGAAGACGCCGGGCGCGAAGCTGGCTGCCAACGCCGAGGCCGCGGAAGCGCGAGTGCTCAAGCTCGAAAAGGACGTGACGAAGCTCGAGGAAAAGCTGGCGCAGGCCGACGCCGATCTCGCGAGCGTCGGCCGCGAGACCCGCGAGGTACAGGAGGCGATGGACAGGGCACACGGGCTCGGCAAGCTGCGCATCGAAGCCGAGCCGGTCAAGCTGCGTACGGCCAAGGGCGTGGAGGTCGATTCCTGGAGCAAGGACTACCTGCTCGGCACCGAGCGCGAGGCCTTCCGCCGCGACGTGCAGAAAATCCTGCTGAGCGAGCCGGACGGCCCGCTCAGCAAGGCGCTGCTCAAGGCGGGCAAGAAGCTCTATCCCGGCAGCATCCCGAAGGGCATGAAGCTCAAGGACTTTCTCGACCGGCCCGAGGTGTGGCAGGCCGCGCACGTCGTCACGCGCGGCCACGACGCCGAGGTTGTGATCGTCTCGAGCCTCTTCCGCAACCAGCGCATGGGCGCCGAGCTCGAGCGCACCGGCGTGGTCGCGACCGAGCGGGCCTTCATCATCCAGGGCATCGCCGTCGACACCGCAACCGCCTACAGCCTGGTCGAGCAGAAGCTGCTCGACGCGGCCGTGCTGCAGAGCAGCGACGTTCGCCTGATCCAGCTGGTCGAGTAGCGAGCCGCGCGATCGCCGGCGCGCGCTTCACCTTTCCTCGGACCACTCCACCTTCGCGCCGAGCGCATTGAGGTTGTCGACGAAGCGCGGATGCGCGCGCCGAATCGGCAGCGCGTTCAGGATGGTCGAGCGACCGTCGATGCTGGCGGCGATCATGAAGAGGGCGATGGCGACGCGGATGATGTAGGGGCTTTCGACCGTGGCCGGTGCGAGCGGCTTGCCGCCGTGGACGACGAGCCGGTGCGGATCGCAGAGCGTCGCATCGGCGCCGAACTTGCCCAGCTCGGCGCTCCAGCCGAGCGCGCCCTCGTAGACCTTGTTCCAGAACAGCACCGAGCCTTCGGCGCGCGCACCGAGGGCGACGAAGATCGGCAGCAGGTCGGCGGGTACGTAGGGCCAGGGCGCCGCCTCGACTTTCTGCAGCAGGTGGGCGGTGAGCGGTGGGCGAATCCTGAGGCGCGGGCCGCTCAGCTGAGCACGACTGAAGCCGTCGCTGCCGTGCGCCAGCTCGACGCCGAACTTGGCGAAGGTGCGATCGAGCAGCGGGAATTGCGCCGACGCGCCGTTTTGCACCGCGACGTCTCCGCCCGTGATCGCGCTAAGCGCCAGGAAGGTCGCGACCTCGTGGAAGTCGTCGGCGAAGGTGTACTCGGTGCCGCCCAGCGCGTCGGTGCCTTCGACCTGGAGCAGCGAGCTGCCGCTGCCCGAGATTCGGGCGCCCATCAGGCCGAGAAATGCGCAGAACTCCTGCACGTGAGGCTCGCAGGCGGCGTTGACGAGGCGCGAGCGCCCCTCGGCGGTGGCGGCGCAGAGCACGAAGTTCTCGGTCGTCGTCACCGACGCGTAGTCGAGCCAGTGGTCGCTGGCGGCAAAGCGCCGCGGCATGCGCATCGCCGTCGCGCCGCGCTCGAGCTGGACCTCGGCGCCGAAGGCGAGAAAGACGTCGATGTGCGGATCGATCTCGCGCGCGCCGAGGGTGCAGCCGGTGACGGCGTCCTCGAGCCGCGCGCGGCCGAAGCGATGCAGCAACGCCGGCACTAGCATGATCGACGAGCGCATGCCGCTCGGCAGCTGCACGCCGTGGTCGCGCAGCTGGCTGCCGTGCCGCAGCCGCAGCGTGCCGCTCGCGAAGTCCATGTCGACCGCCGAGCCGAGCTCGCGAAAGAAGGCGAGGAGCTTGCGCACGTCGGTGATGTCGGGCACCCGGTGCAGCACGACCGGCTCGTCGGTGAGCAGGGTGGCGCAGAGCACCGGCAGCACCGCGTTCTTGTTGGCCGAAGGCACGAGCGTGCCCTTCAGAGGGCGACCGCCGTGGACGATCAGGTGGCTCATGGCGCGGGACCGGAAGTGGTGGGACCCGGCCAGTCTCGAAGCCGAGAGTGAACCCGGAATGAAGCATGTGAAGCGAACGTGAAACCGGTCCCGCCACGGATGGCGCTCGCGAAGCCATGCGGTATCGTGAAGGGGCGTCAAACCAGAAAACGGAGACACACATGGTTCGCCTTGCGATCCTGCTGGCCGCCTTGCTCGGTGCCCTCACCGGCCCGGCGCAGGCTGCCGACTATCCGACCCGGCCGGTGAAATTCGTCGTGCCCTACGCGCCCGCCGGCACCACCGACGTGCTGGCGCGCATCGTCGCGCAGTGGCTGACCGAGAAGATGGGGCAGACCTTCATCGTCGAGAACAGGCCGGGCGCCGGCAACAACCTCGGCGTCGACTACGTCGTCAACTCGCCGGCCGACGGCTACACGATGCTGCTCGTGAACCCGGCCAACGGCATCAACGCCACGCTCTACAAGAACCTGACCTTCAACTTCATCCGCGACATCGCGCCGGTGGCCGGCCTGGTGCGCACGCCGAACGTGATGGAGGTGACGCCGAAGCTGCCGGTGAAGACGGT
>JANXWR010000540.1 GCA_025351025.1 Burkholderiales bacterium
CCTCGGCGAGCAGACCCTGGCGCCGCTGCGCATGGCGCGACTCGCGCTGGGCGTCGAGCCAGGCCGCGAACTCGCTGCAGTCGTCGTAGCTGAAGGCGTCGAGCCACTGCCCCGGCAGAGACGGCGCAGCCACCGCGACACCGCTTGCCAGCGTCAGCAGACCATGTTCGTCGCCGACGATCTCGCCGGCCGTCTGGCGCAGTTTCGAGAGGCGCTGACGCAGGTTGCCGCGGGCCCGGTCCTCGCTCGCCTCCGGCCAGAGCATCCCGGCCAGACGGGCTCGCGGCGTCGGCCCATGCACGGCGAGCCAGGCGATCATGGCGGCCTGCTTGCGCTCGAGATCGACCCTTGTGCCGTCGCCGCGTCGAATGTGGGCGGCGCCGTCGAGGACGGCCTGAACGGAGGAGGAAGCCGGGTCGGCTGGAGCGAGGTCGGTCATTGGGCGCAGGCCGGCCCAGTATGCCGGGCGGCGGGTCGCGCGTGCGTCGGTGACGCTCGGGTGACGCATCGGTTTCTAAAGTGCGTGCAGATCGTCACACAGAGGAACTGCATCATGTCCAGCCGTCTCATCACCCGTCGCTCGCTCCGCGCCCTCTGCGGCCTGGCCTTCGCCGGCACCCTGCTCCTGACCGCCTGCGGCGGCGGTGGCGACAGCGGCGGCAGCGTCGCCGCCGCGAGCCCGGCAATTCCGGTGCTCAGCACGGCGTCGGGCACGGCCACCGTCGTGCTGCCGAGCGGCGTCGCGATCGGCACCGACAAGCTCATGGTCCGCACCTCCATCGGCGAGGCGACGCCGAACCCCGGCGGCACGGTGACGCTGATGAGCTACGTCGATGGCCAACAGCTCGCGATCGTCCTCAGTCCCGCCGGCAACCCGATGCTGATGGGCTGGATCGACGCCACCCACACGACGATCAGCGCCGCGACCACGGCACAAGTCCTGGCTTACTTCGCGCTCAACGGCTCGATGATGCTCAACGACGCCGAGCGCCAGGCGCTGATGGCCGATCTGCCGACGGCCCCGGGCATCGACGCTCTCGCTGCTGTCGTTCAGAGCGAGCTGGTGCGTAGCGTCGACGCCTTCGCGCAGTCGGATCCGGCGCTGACCCAGGCGCTGGCCTCGTTCGCCAACGCGACCTACGGAGCCGCCCAGATGTCGGCCTCGGCAGCCCGAGCGCACGCCCTCGGCATCTCCATCACGCCGGCCACACAAAGCGGCCTCGAGATCCTGCAGGACCCGCCCTTCGCCGCTCACCTCACGAACAGCTTCCGGCGCCGCGCCTGGGCCTTCGTCGATCGCGTGTCGCACACGACCGGCGGCATCGACGTCGCCGACCCGCTGGCCGTCGCCAACTTCGAAGTGCCGCCGGTGATCGGCGTCAACGGCGGCGTGACCGGTGCGCTTACCGACATCATGTCGGCCTATTACGGCAACCAGCCGACTGCCTACGCATCGATCACTGCGCCGGACAGCGGCAGCTTCGGCGTGCCGCTGGTCGACGGCTCGGACCAGACCACCTACCAGGTCACCGTCGTCGGGCCGGGGCTCTCGGCGGGCGTCGAGACCAGCCTCGGCGCCGCACAGACGCTGCAGCTCAACGACATCGCGCTGCGCGGCTTCGTCAAGGACTTCATGGTGCCGACGCTGGCCAACGCCGTGCTCGGCAGCGGCGCGATCGACTTCACCGCCGGCCAGGGCACGAGCAAGGCGAAGTTCCTGGCCGACGTGCTGACCAGCGTCACCACTGACTTCATCGCCTTCGCACCGACGGTTCCCGGCCTAACCGACAAGATCGTCAAGGGCCAGTGGTTCGATGCCGGCGTCGACATCACCAGCACCGTCGCGGGCAGCAACACGCTGCGCAGCATGCTCATCAAGGGCTTCGAGCTCGCGGTCGCAAGCCGCGCCTCGGCCGGGATAGACAGCGGGCCGATGAAGGCCCTGCTCGGCTCGTTCAACACGATCATGAACGCCGCCGGCGGCGTGCTGCAGGCCTTCGACTCGAGCCGGTACGTCAAGGACCTGGCCAACTCGGATCGGGCCGACCAATGGACCCTCGTCGTCACGCCGCAGAAGGTCGCGCTCAATCCGCCGGCCAGCAACATCGGCGTCGGCGGCACGGTCGCGCTGACGGCAAGCGCGCTCGGCGTCGACAGCGCGGCGGGCTTCAGCTATCACTGGACCACGACGACGCAGTTCGGCGACCTCAGCGAGATCGCCGGCAACAGCCGCGCGCACCAGACCGACTACTGCTCGTCGAGCGAGAAAGCGCTTTTCGTCTACGAGACGCATCCCGCCGCCGGAACGACCGATACCGTGACCGTGCAGATCTACAGCGGCTCCGCCTGCGATCCGACGAGAGGCTCGTTGCTCGGCACCGCGACGGCGACCGTCAAGTTCGCGAGCACGACCGTCAACGTCATCTTGACGCAGGCGTGGACCGACAGCGGCGTCGCGGTCACGCCAGGGCAGCAGCTCTCGATCACCGCCACCGGCACGATGAACTACTGGACCGGCGGCTGCCCGTCGACGCAGAACTGCAACGTCTCGCCGGCCGGCCTGGGCGGCTGCGCCAGCCCGTCGGACTCGCCCGGCCCGGGCCTGCCGTGCAACTCGCTGATCGGCAGATTCGGTGCCAACGGCGCGCCGTTCGAGGTCGGCACAGGCCTGCAAATCACGGTGCCGGCGGGCGCTTCGGGAGATCTGTTCCTGGGCGTCGACGACAACAACTTCGGCGACAACAGGGGTAGCTGGATCGCCACGATCCAGTAGCGCCGGAGGCGTGCCGCAAGATCAGCGTTTGCTGCCGCGGGCGTGCGGGCGTCCGTGACGCGGCGCGGCGCCCGCCTTCTGGCCGATCTTGCTCTCGGTGCCGGCGAGCAGCTTGCCGATGTTGCCGGCGTGGCGCCAGATCAGAAGCAGCGACATCAGCGTGATCACCGCCGCCTCGGCGCCGACGTCCCAGATCAGCATTTGATAGAACGGGGCGAAGACGGCCGAGACCAGCGAGGCCAGCGACGCGTAGCGAAAGAAGGCGACGATGATGAGCCAGGTGGTGATCGTCGCCAGGCCGAGCCAGGGATTGAGGCCGAGCAGGACGCCCGCCGCCGTGGCCACGCCCTTGCCGCCCTTGAAGCGGAAGTAGACCGGCCAGAGGTGGCCGAGAAAGGCACCGAGGCCGGCCAGCGCCGGGCTCCAGTCGAGCGCGTCGCCGTGCAGGCCGAAGCGCGCCTCGGCCCAGCGCGCGAGCAGCACCGCGGCGGCGCCCTTCACCGCGTCGAGGGCGAGCGTGAGGATCGCCGCCGCCTTGCTGCCCGAGCGCAGCACATTGGTTGCGCCCGGGTTGCCCGAGCCGTAGCTGCGCGGGTCGGCCAGGCCCATCGCGCGGCTGACGATGACCGCGAACGACAGCGAGCCGATCAGGTAGCCGCCGAGCAGCGCGAAGAAGGGAAAGGCGAGTGTCATCGTGACGAGCGCGAAGGACCGGGAGGCGCCGATTCTGGCTGGTTCGCGCAGCGCACCGAGCGCGCGCCGAGCAGCTTGATGAGGGCCATTGGCGCGATGCCGACGAGAAAGCCGCGGCGCCCGCCGTTGATGTAGATGCTGTCGAGCGCGAGCACCGTCTGCTCGACGTAGACCGGCATCGGCTTCTTCGTCGCGAAGGGCGAGGTGCCGCCGACCTGGTAGCCGCTATGCCGCTCGGCGACGTCGGGCGCGCAGGGCTCGACCGACTTGACGCCGACGGCGCGCGCCAGGTTCTTGGTGCTGACCTGCCGGTCGCCGTGCATGAGCACGATCAGCGGCCGCGCGTTCTCGTCCTGCATGACCAGCGTCTTCACCACCGCGTGCTCGTCGACGCCAAGTTGGCGTGCCGACTCGGCCGTGCCGCCGTGCTCGACGTAGTCGTAGACATGCTCGGTGAAGGCGACGCCCGAGCGGCGCAGGAACTGCGTCGCCGGCGTTTCACTGACCCGGGAGTTCTTTTTCGCCACCACGCCATTCTCGGACGTAGTGGGCAAAGCTCAAGTGTCGAGCCCGAAGCGCGTCTGTCGGCCCCAGCTGCGCTGCCGCGTGAGGAAGGCGATCCAGCCGAGTGCGGCGCCGGTGTGGCGCAGCAACTGGAAGGTGAACGGCTCGGCCAGCGCCGCGACCAGCGCCCAGACGAAGCTGGCGCGGCGCGCATCGCCGAGCCAGCGACGGTACAGGTGCACCGACCAGAGATGAAACGCGAGGTCGATGGCGATCTTGGCGCCGATGATCCCGGCCACCGGCACGACGATGTCGATGCGCCCGCGCAGCGCATAGACGACGAGCAGCGCGAACGCCGTCAGGCCGTAGAGCGGCTGCAAGGTGTCGATCGCCTTGACCGGCAGCATCAGCGTGCCGAGTCGGCCGAGCCGGCGGTCGCCGACCATCGCGCGGTACCAGTACTGGGTCTCGAGGAAGCCGCCGAACCAGCGCCGGCGCTGCCGCAGGAAGGCACCGACCGAGCCCGGCGCCTCGGTGCGCGCCTGGGCGTTGCCGAGGACGCGAAAGCGCCAGTCCGCGCCGGTCTCGAGCGCGTGCCTGCGCAGGCGATGGATGAGCTCGTAGTCCTCGACGAGGCAAACCGGATCGAAGCCGCCGACGGC
>JANXWR010000546.1 GCA_025351025.1 Burkholderiales bacterium
CGTCAACGCGCTCGAGCCCTTCCAGAAGGGAGACATCGTCGTCGACGGCATCTCGATCTCGGACCCCAAGACCAACCTGCCCAAGCTGCGCTCGCGTGTCGGCATGGTCTTCCAGCACTTCGAGCTGTTCCCGCACCTCACGGTGACCGAGAACCTGACGCTGGCGCAGATCAAGGTGCTGAACCGCTCCGAAGACGACGCCAAGGTGCGTGGCATGAAGATGCTCGACCGGGTCGGCCTGATGGTGCACAAGGACAAGTTCCCGGGCCAGCTCTCGGGCGGCCAGCAACAGCGAGTCGCGATCGCGCGAGCGCTGAGCATGGACCCGATCGTCATGCTGTTCGACGAGCCCACTTCCGCCCTCGACCCCGAGATGGTGGGCGAGGTGCTCGACGTGATGGTGTTGCTCGCCAAGGAAGGCATGACGATGATGGTCGTCACGCATGAGATGGGCTTCGCGAAGAAGGTGGCGCACCGCGTCATCTTCATGGACGTCGGCAAGATCGTCGAAGACTGCACCCGCGACGAGTTCTTCGGCGATCCGGATGCCCGTTCGCCGCGCGCCAAGGAATTTCTCTCGAAGATTCTGGCGCACTGAGCGCCGCCGCGCGCCGGCGGCGACCGGCGTCAGCCTTCGCGCGCCGGATCGCCGGCCGCGAGCACGTCGCGGAACATCTCGGAGCGCTTCCACGCCGGCACCGGCGGCACGTGGCCCGGCTGCGGCGCGAACTCCGACAGGCCTGTGCGCTGCATCGGGTGCACATAGCGCGGGCAGTTGGGAAAGACCTGCTCGACGGCGACCCGCACCACGCATTGCGCGCCCTCGAACCCGGCGAGGAGCGGATCGGCCAGATCGAGCGTCGCCCGGCCCTGCACGCGCAGCCGCCGGCCGTTCGAGAAGTCGATGAAGAGCAGGCCGATGTGCGGATTGACGAGCAGGTTGCCGAGGCTGCGAAACATGCCGTTTCCGTCGTAGCTCGGGAAGGCCAGCCGGCTCCCGTCGAGAACGCGGACGAAGCCCGGCTCGCCGCCCTTGTGCGAGCACTCGGGCCGGCCTTCGGCGTCGGCGGTGGCGAGCAGGAACAGCGCCTGCGCCGCGATGAACGACCGGTCGTCGTCGCTCAGCGCGTCGCGCCCGAGCCGCTCGGCGATGCGGTCGGCGAGCCGGCGCATGTCGAAGCGGTCCTGCAGGCGTCGCGCGCCTGCGTGGTAGAGCAAGGCCGGCGTTGCCATCGCCTCAGGCGATGTCTTCGTGCAGGCAGAGGATGTTGCCTTCCGGGTCGTTGAACCAGGCCGCTTTTTCCGAGCCGAGCACGCAGACATGCTCGACCGTCTTCAGCCCGGGCAGGTCGTAGTCGGCGAAGGCGACGCCGCGCGCCTCGAGGCTGCGGATCGCCGCGGCGATGTCGGGCACCCGAAAGCTGAGCGCGGTATGCGTCGCCTTCGTGCCTTCGGCGCGAGGAAAGAGCGCGATCTCGGTGCCGCCGAGTTTGTAGACGAACTTGCCGTCGGGTTTTTCGGCGCCGGCGACCACGCCGAGACTGCCTTCGTAGAAGCGGCGCGCGCGTTGCATGTCCTTGACGGGCAGGATGCAGGTCGCTTCCGAGAGCACGGCCGCGCTCACGATCCGGACTCGCGGGGCGGGATGGCGAGGGGCAGGTGGGGCATCGAAGATTCTCCTTGCGGGCGGGTCGGCGATGGCGTAGCTTGCAGGTCGACGCTGGCCACAGGAATACGCAGCCTTGCGTAAGCCGGGCGGGCGGCACAGGAGGTGAAGATGCTCAGCAGGGCCGACCTCGAGCGCGGCTTCCGTTCGCTCGGCACGATCGCCGAGCAGTCGCTGGACGCCGCCGCGTTCGCGCAGGCCGGCGTTCGCGAGCTGCCGGCGCTGGTCGGGGCCGAGCTGACCACGCTCTCGATCTGCCACCTGAAGACCGGGCGGCGAGAAGTCACCGGCTTTCCCGACGAGCGGCTCGGCGCCGAGGACCGCGCCTGCTTCGACCGCCACTTCGCCGAGCACCCGCTGGTCCAGTATCACGCGGTGCAGCGCGGCCCGGGCGCGCACCGGATCAGCGATTCGACTCCTTTCGCGCGCTTCCGGCACAGCGCGCTCTACAGCGAGTACTACCGGCGCATCGGCATCGACCACGTCGTCGCCGTGCCGATCGAGGTCGACGACGACGTGCTGGTGAGCTTCGTCCTCAACCGCAAGCGCCGCGACTTCTCGGACCGCGATCGCGAGCTGCTCGACCGCGTCGGCCCGGTGCTGTCGCGCCTCTTTGCCGCGCTGCGCGCGCCGGCCCGCGTCGGCCCACGCACGCCGCGTGTCCGCAGCGACCTCGAGCTGACGCCGCGCGAGCGCGACGTGGTCGCCTGGCTCGCCGGCGGCAAGACCGACCGCGACATCGGCGCGATCCTAGGCTGCAGCCATCGCACCGTGCAGAAGCATCTGCAGCGCGTCTACGAAAAACTGGGCGTCGAGACACGCACGGCGGCGGTGATGCGCGCGGTCGGCCCGACCTTGCCCTGAGGGCGGCGGCCCGCTCGGGCGGCGGATGGGACAATTCGCCGATGCCCGAGCAGATCACGATCACCCGGCCCGACGACTGGCATTTGCACCTTCGCGACGGCGCCGCGCTTGCCGCGGTGCTGCCGCACAGCGCTCGCCAGTTCGCGCGCGCCATCGTCATGCCGAACCTGCGGCCGCCGGTGGCCAGCGTCGAGCAGGCGCTCGCCTACCGCCGGCGCATCGTCGACGCCTTGCCCGCCGGCGCGAGCTTCGAGCCCTTGATGACGCTCTACCTCACCGACACGACGCCGCCCGCCGAGATGAAGCGCGCGCGCGACGCCGGCGTCCTCGCCATCAAGCTCTATCCGGCCGGCGCGACCACCAACAGCGACGCCGGCGTGACCGACTTGAAGCGAGTCGCCGGTGTGCTCGAGGCTGCCGAGCGCGAGGGCATCGCGCTGCTCGTGCATGGCGAGGTCACCGACCTCGACGTCGATGTGTTCGACCGCGAGGCGGTCTTCATCGACCGGCACCTGGTCGGCCTGCGCCGCAGCTTTCCTGGATTGAAGATCGTGCTGGAGCACGTCACGACACGGGAAGGGGCACAGTACGTGGCCGAGGCCGGCGAGAAGACCGCGGCAACCATCACCGCGCATCATTTGCTCTACAACCGCAACGCGCTGTTCCAGGGCGGCATCCGCCCGCACTGGTACTGCCTGCCCATCCTCAAGCGCGAGCTGCATCGCCTCGCCCTGATGAAGGCGGCGACGTCGGCCAGCGGCCGATTCTTTCTCGGCACCGACAGCGCGCCGCACGCCGCGTCGTTGAAGGAAAACGCCTGCGGCTGCGCCGGTTGCTACACCGCTTTTCATGCCCTCGAGCTCTATGCCGAAGCCTTCGACGGCGCCGGCGCGCTCGATCGCCTGGAAGCCTTCGCCAGCATCGACGGCGCCGCGTTCTACGGCCTGCCGCGCAACGCCGGCACGGTGACGCTGGAAAAGCGCCCGTGGACGGTGCCCGAATCACTGGCCTTCGGCGACGGCGAACTCAAGCCGCTCGGCGGCGGCCAGACCCTGTCGTGGGCCATCGCCGCAGCGACTGTTGAAGAAGAAGGGTCGCGCCCATGAGCTCCTCGGACCGGATTCTCTTTCTCGTCGACGCCGACAACGTCTCGCTCGACGTCGTCGAAAGCGCTCTCGCCATGAAGCGGGAGCAGCACGGCGCGCTGCACGTCCGGCGCTGCTACTGCACGGCCGACTTCGCGGTGAAGAACCTCGAGTTCCTGAAGCTGCACTCGATCCGCGCCATGGTCAACGCGACCGCGGGCAAGAACTGCACCGACATCGCCCTGGCCGTCGACGCCGTGCAGCTGTGCGCCGGCGATTGCCCGAAGGTCGTCGTCATCGTCGCCTCCGATTCCGACTTCGCGCCCCTGGCGATCCATCTTCGGGAGCTGGGATGCCGCGTCGAAGGCGTCGGCCAGGAGGGCAAGACCGGCGCCGAGTCGCACCGTGCCTACGACGACTTCGTCGAGGTGCCGGGAGTCCGCAAGCGCGCGACCCGGACGGCGCGTCCGACCGCCGCCAAGGCCGCCGAAGCGACACCGCCGCGACCGGCGCCAGCGCCGCCGCCGCGCGCGCCGGCCTTGCCCGAGGACGCGTCGCTCTGGCTCGAGGCGGTGCCCGGGCTGGCGTCGGGCAGCAAGGTCGAGCTCGGCATCGCCGCGGAGGCGCTGCGCAAGGGCAAGCTCCTCTCGCGCAACGCCTCGTCGACCCGGCTGTTCGGCAGGTATCCGGCGCTGTTCGAGCTGACGCCGGCACAGCAGCCGAACTCGGTGCGCTACGTGGCAATGAGCGAGCCGGAGCCGGCCCCCACTGGCGCACCGCGGGGCCGACGCCGCAAATGAAAAAGCGGCCCCGGAGGGCCGCTTTCTTTTTCCTGCCGCTCGCGCGACAAAAATGACTTAAGGCTTCTTGGGGTCGGCAATCGGCATCGCCGCCTCACCGGCGGGGACGGTCTTGCCGGCCTTGACGTCGGCCTTGGTCTGCGCCTTGCGCTCGGCACGGGTCTTGTCCGAGCCGGCCGAGACGTTGGTCTTGGCCTCGACGCCTTCGCCGGCGGGCTTGATGTTGCCGGCCTTCTCGTCGGCCTTGGCTTGGGCCTTGCGCTCGGCGCGGGTCTTGTCGGTGGTCTTGGGGACCGACGCTTGCGGGCCTTCACCGGCCGGGGCCAGGGAGCCCTTCTTGGCTTCCGCCTTCACTTCGGCGCGGGTCGGCGACGAAGCTTGCGCGAACGCGCCTTGCGAGAACACGGCGACCGCCGCGACGATGGCGCTGAGTGCGAGTTTGGACTTCATCGATATCTCCTGAATCGTTTCA
>JANXWR010000199.1 GCA_025351025.1 Burkholderiales bacterium
GGGCGGCAAGTCGATGCCGTACTCGGTGGCGCTCGAGTTCATGCCGGTCATCAGCCCGGCCTTCGCCGACAGCGGCGGCGAGCCCGAGGCGGCGGTCTTCACCACCGCCTACTCGCTGAAGAACGCCGAGGCACGCGAACGTCCGATCTGCTTTGCCTTCAACGGCGGTCCGGGCTCGGCGTCGGTGTGGCTGCACCTGGGCGCGCTCGGTCCCAAGCGCGTCGCCGTGCACGACGACGGCTCGATGCCGCCGCCGCCCTACGCCGTCGGCGACAACCCGCATTCGTGGTTCGAGCACTTCGACCTCGTCTTCGTCGATCCGCCGCACACCGGCTATTCGCTCGCGGCAAGCGAAGAAGCGCGCACCAGGATGCTCGGTGTCGACGGCGACGTCGAGGCGCTGGCCGAGGTCGTGCGTGCCTGGCTCGGCCGGCACAAGCGCTGGGGCTCGCCCGTCTACCTGGCCGGCGAGAGCTACGGCACGACGCGCGGCGCGGCGCTCGCCGACCGGCTGCAAAGCCTCGGCGTGGCGCTCTCGGGCCTGATCCTGGTGTCGTGTGCGATGGACCTGCAGAGCATCGTCTTCGCGCCACGCAACGACCTGCCGTTCGCCCTCTTCCTGCCGGCATTCGCCTGCGTCGCGCAGTACCACGGCAAGCTCAAGGGCCCGGCCGCGGCATCGCCTGCCGCGGCGCGCCAGGCGGCCGAGGCCTTCGTCGAGGAAGACTACCTGCGCGCCCTGCACCGCGGCGCGCAGCTCGAAGGCAAGGCGCGCGACCGCATCGCCCGGCGCGTCGGCGAGCTGACCGGCCTCTCGCCCGCCTTCGTCGCCGAGAAGAACCTGCGCGTGCGTGACCAGGACTTCTTCTTCGAGCTGCTGCGCGACGAGGGCAAGATCGTCGGCCGGCTCGACGCGCGGGTCACCGGCCCGATGGCGGCGAGCCGGACCCGCGACTGGGAATTCGATCCCGGCATCGAGGCGATCGAGGCGCCCTACACGATGGCCGCGCTCGGCTACATGGGGCACGAGCTCGGCATGGTGACGACGCAGCGCTACGAGATCCTGTCGATGGAAGTGCACAAGCAGTGGAACTGGAACCGCGGCGATGCCAAGGGCAACGGCTATGCGAGCACCAGCGGCGACCTGGCACGCGCACTGCGCCGCAACCCGCACCTGCGCGTGCTGGTCGCGAGCGGCCACTACGACCTGGGCACGCCGTATTCGGCGAGCAACTGGTCGCTGGCCCAGCTCGATGCGCCGGCCGAGGTGTTGAACCGGATCGAGCACCACTACTACGACGCCGGGCACATGATGTACACGCGCGAAGCCGACTTGGTGAAGCTCAAGGCCGACCTGGCGGCCTGGCTGAAGGGCTGAGCTGCGCGTGGCGATGCAAGCCCGCTGCCACACCCTCGACGTGTGCTCGCGCGCCTCGTAGTGCCAGGCCGAGCAGGCAGCCGGCGAATCGATCGGCGTCGATGGACATGCAGTTCTTCGCGCATCAAGGCGGCGCGATGTACGCCGCGCTAAGAGCCGACGATCGGCTCGATCTTCATCCGCCTGAACCAGGCGTCGTCGGCCCATTCGGCGCCGCCGCCGTGCGCGTTGTAATTGACGGTCAGCTCCTCGTCGACGTCGATGTCGCGCACCGCCAGGAAGCGCAGCACCTGCTCGCCGGCGTCGGCCTGGTAGCGCATGTTGGCGGGGTTGTCGTGGTTGTAGACGCTGCCGTAGCCGAGAACGATCGCCTGCGGCCCAGGGTCGCCGACGAGATAGCCCCAGCCGAACATGATCCGCTCGATGCCCTGCGGCAAGTGCCCTTTGCCGAGATCGAAGGGCACGACCGGGCAGGCTTCGACGAGCTCGCCGGCGCGAAAGGGTCGCGCCGCGAACGCGCCGCGACCTTTCGCCGTGCCGGTGTCGGTGACGTAGACGTCGGGCGGCTCGATGCGTATCACGCCGGCCCCGGCGCGCTCGCTGCGCAGGCGGCGCAGATGCAGGTCAGTCCGCGACGCGCCTCGGGCACGCGGGCGAGCAGATCGGGAGGGAAGGAAGCGTCGACGCACCAGCAGGTGGTGACAGAACCGGTGGCGTCGGCCATGGCGCAGCCATTGGGGCCGCCGCATATGGGACAGACGTTTTGCCGCGCCGGTGCGGTGACCGGGTTCGACACGAAAACGAGGGCGGACGAACCGCCGTCGACGAGACTCAGGAGTTGGCTGGCTTGAAGTAGCGCGCTTCGAGCAGCTTGGCGTTCGTGAGGCGAAGCGCCACCAGCACTCTTTCTAGCCAGGTCAGCTGCTGGACGCGTCCGTCCGGCAGGGCCAGAACGGTGCCGAGGATAGGCTCGTCTTCGATCTTGGATTCCTGGTACTCGCGTACCGTCGCGCCGTCGTTCATGAGGTTCCCTTTCTTCGTGCCTGGCAAGCCATCGACAACCGTGGTCCGTTACATGTAACAAGAGGTGTTGCTCGGCGTAAGCATAGCCGATCGAAAGCGATCCGGACGACCGCCTGAGCAGGCGGGAAGTAAGACGACGCGACGCTCTCGCGTCGGAAGGCGGCCGCGCTCACGCCGCCCTCCGGTTACAAGACGACCTCTATTTGGCCATCGCCTTGTCCCACACCGCATGCGTCCATGCCTCAGTGCCCGGGTCCTTCTTGATGACCGGG
>JANXWR010000590.1 GCA_025351025.1 Burkholderiales bacterium
ACAGTAGCTTGGCAAAGCTTTCGGGTGAGGTGAACCAGACCTTGGGATCGCCAGACTTGGGGCGCAGTTCGCCACGCGCGATCGCCAGCGTGCGTGCCTTCATGTCCTCGTAGGAGGCGATTCCAACCTTGAGCGTCTTCATGTCCAGACTCCTCTTTCCCGCATCACCGATTCAACTTCGTTCCAGAACGCCGCCACCAAGGCGCCGGCATCCGTGTAGTCATAGGGCCTGACAGTCCGCAACCGGTGCTGTGGTCCTTGACGGCTCCCCTGCCCTGCCCCGCCACATGTGGCCATCAAGGTCCAGCAGGGTGTCGAGGGAATGATCGCGGCGCCTCATGCAGATCATTATCACATACTGATAACTTTTGCAAGCCTGAACCCCTGCTCCGCATGGGCCGGGTCCTACGCGCTGCGCGCGCCGAGCCTGAGGCTCGGCCATCCGTAGCGCCCCGTGACGCGATTGCGGGCGCCAGGTCCAAGGCTGCGCCTCAAACCGGCGCCAATGCCTCTAAGCTAGGGCGCGAACCGATTGGACAGCACGAGGGGCGGTGCTAGATTGTTCCAGCGCCAACAGACTTCCGCCCATGGCCTCGCAGACGAAGAAACCGCGGCGCACCGCCGAGCGCATCCTCGACACCACGCTCGACCTCTTCAACCGCTTCGGCGAGCCCAACGTCTCGACCACGCTGATCTCGGCCGAGCTCGGCATCAGCCCGGGCAACCTCTACTACCACTACCCGGCCAAGGACGAGCTGATCACCAGGCTCTTCGACCGCTACGACGCGGCGTTGACCGAGCTGCTGCGCGCCGCCGACGACGTGAAGAACATCGAGGACGCGTGGCTCTTCTTCCACGTGCTGTTCGAGCTGATCTGGGCCTATCGCTTTCTCTATCGCGACCTCAACGATCTGCTCTCGAACAACCGCCGCCTCGAGACGCACTTCCAGTTCGTCCTGCAGCGCAAGACCAAGGCCGTGCAGGCGGTGCTCGACGGCATCGGCCGCGCCAGCGCGCTGCGCATCGACAGCCGCGATGCCGAGCCGGTGGCCACGGCGATGGTCGTCGTCCTCACCTACTGGCTGAGCTACGAGTACGTGAAGAACCCGCGCAAGGCGCTCGAGCCCGAGAGCGCCGGCCCGGCGTTGCTGCGCGGTGCCTTCCACGTGCTGTGCCTGCTCCTGCCCTATCTCGACGAGGACGGCCGCGAACACCTGCACGCCCTCGCCTCGCGCTACCTGTCGTCCCCCTGAGGAGAACCCCGCCATGGCCAAATGGACCGCCTTCCCGCACGCCGCCGCTGCCTACACCTACGACAACGCGACGCTGAAAAAGAAGTGGGCGCGCCTGCACATCGGCGACGCCGAGCCGCTGCCGAAAGACGACTCCGTGCTCTCCGCCTGGGCGCTGTACCACGCCGGCCAGTTCCAGAAGGCGACCGAGGCCGGCCTGAAGGCGCACGCCGCAGGCCACGGCGCCGGCATGACGGTCGCCAACAAGTCGCAGGCCATCTACGCGACCTATCTCGAGGAGAGCGAGAAGACCAAGCTCGCCCTGCTGCACGAGGTCGCCGAGCGAGCCGAGGCGCGCACCAGGGAAGACCCGAATGACGCCAACGCCTGGTACTGCATGGCCTACGCGCTCGGCCGCTACAGCCAGGGCATCAGCATCGCCAAGGCGCTCTCCCAGGGCCTCGGCGCCAAGGTCAAGAACGCGCTCGAGACGACGATCAAGCTCTCGCCCAAGCACGCCGACGCGCACACCGCGCTCGGCGCATTTCACGCCGAGATCATCGACAAGGTCGGCTCCTTGCTGGGGCGCACGCAGGGGGCGAGCAAGGACGCTGGCCTTGCCAACTACAAGACCGCGTTGAAGCTGAATCCTGGCTCAGCGATTGCGATGATCGAATACGCCAACGGGCTGGTCATGCTCGAAGGCGACAAGCGGATGAAGGAGGCGACGAAGCTCTACGAAGAAGCCGCGGCTTGCGAGCCTCTGGATGCGATGGAGAGGCTGGACGTGGAGGTGGCGAAGGCTGAGTTGGAAGACTGAGTTCGCGCGGCTGAAGCTGCCGATTCGTTTTTCGCGCGCTCAGGCGCAGCGCAGCGAGGGGAAGTCCGACGCGCAGCGGCGCACCGGCGAGACGGCGTGATGCGGTGGGCGTTCAGCGCCGACGCGATAGCCCTCGCAGCCGCCCTCGCGGAGCGAGCGCCGCAGGGGCGCCCGGCCGCAGGCCGGGCCGCGAGCGTCCTGCCCGCCGAGGCACGCCCGACGCTGCAGCGCGGAAACCCGATCCGCCGCAGCGAAGAGCCGCCCTATTCCTCTCCCCAAGGCAACATCATCGTCAGCAACAGCAACTGCTCGAACTCCGGCTCGAACCGGTCGATGATGGCCTGCGGATCCGGGCACAAGGCATCGTCGGTGATGAGGCTGAACTGCACGCCGCCGCCGTACGAGAGGATGCTGACGCCGACGCCGATGTCGCCCGAGGCGGGCACCCAGAACATCGTCTGGCGCAGGGTCGAGCCGCAGAATTTCAAGGGCACGGCAGGGCCGGGGACGTTGGTCATGACCGCGGTCGCCTTCTTGGCGAAGAGGCCGAGGATCATGTCCTGCACCGGCTTGGCCATCTGGCCGGCGACGGCGAGCACGGCGAAGGCGAGCAGCGGCTGGTAGCTCGACTTCAGCGCGTTCATGCGCGCCCGCACGGCGTAGACACGCTCGACCGGATTGGCGATGCCGATCGGCAGCACGAGCGGCGCCAGGCCGAAGCGGTTGCCGAGCTTCCACGCTTCTTCGAGCGAGCGCAGGTTGACCGGCACCATGGCGCGGATCTCCTTGCCGGCCGGCTCGTCGCCCTGCTCGCGCAGCCAGTCGCCGATCGCGCCGGAAACGCAGGCGAGCAGCACGTCGTTGATCGAGCAGCCGAGCGCCTTGCCGATCCACTTGACCTGGTCGAGCGCGATCGGCTCGCCCCAGGCGACGCGCTTGGTGCCGTTGGGCTTGCCCTTGAGCAGCGTCGGCGAGTCGTCGGCCATCATCGCCATCGCCGCGATATCGCTCACCACCTTGGCCGCCGTGCGGGCGCCGTCGATCGAATCGGCGAGGCCGCGCTGCGGGTCGGCAAAGGCGTCGAGGGCGCGGGCGATGCTCGCCTCGGCAATGCCGGCGGCCTTGGTCGAGAGGCCGCCGAGCGGCTTCAGTACCGCGTCGGTGAGCCAGTCGGCACCGTCGCCGTCGCCGTCGGCGCTGGCCTCGCGGCGCTTGGGCGTCGGCGGGTCGCTGCCGCCGTCGGTGATCGACATCGTCACCGAGATCAGGGCGATGCCGTCGCCGATGCAGTGGTGCAGGCGCGCGATCATGGCGCTGCCGCCGTCGTAGTCTTCGATGAGATGGAACTGCCAGAGCGGCCGCGCCGGGTCGAGCGGCGTCGTCGCCAGCTCGCCGACGCGCGCCTGCAGCGCCTCGCGCTCGCCCTGCCCTTTGCCGCGAACCAGCTTTTCGCGCACGACGTGGCGATGGATGTCGAAGCCCTCGTCGGGGACCCAGCTCGCCGCGCCGATGGCGTCGCGCACGACGGCCTGGCGAAAGCGCTCGTACTTAAGCAGCTTGTCCGCGATGCGCCGGCATACCGCCTCGTACGACAGCCTGGGCTGGAGCAGCCAGACGCCGACGATCATCATCAGGTTGACGTCGTTGTCCATGCGCAGCCACGCGGTGTCGACGCGCGACATGCGCTCTCGGTGGGCGGCAGCAGGCATCGTCATCGTCGCGCCGGCAAAAAGCGGCACGTTGGCTTCAGAGAGGCGATCAAGGTGCTGGGTAACATGGGCGCCGTCAATCGCGACTTTCACCCAACACGACACAACGGAGATCGGTGATGGCAGACCTCAAGGCGACGTTCGAACAGGCGGTGGCGGACTCGAAAAGCCTGCCGGAAAAGCCCGACAACATGACCCTGCTCAAGCTCTACGCGCTCTACAAGCAGGCATCGAGCGGCGACGCCGACGGCAAACGCCCGGGCTTCGGCGACATGGTCGGCCGCGCCAAGTGGGACGCGTGGAACGGCCTGAAAGGCAAGTCGGGCGACGAGGCGATGCAGGAATACGTCGACCTGATCGAGTCGCTGAAGGATTAGCCCGCTTAGCCCGCTTCACTTCTTCTTCGCGGCGCTCTTCGCCGCCTTGGCCGGCGCCGAAGCCCTGGCGCTTTTGCTGAGCAGGGTGTCGAGGTTTTCCTCGATCTCGCGTTCGATGCGGTGCCGGAAGGCGCCGACGAGCAGGCCGAGCCGGGCATTCAGCTCGAAGGCATCGGCGGTGACGACGAGGGCGCCGTCGACGCCGGACCGCGTGAACTCGACGATGTCGCTGTCGTCCCCTTCGATCACCGTGCACTCCATGCCGAACTTCTGCTCGGCGTCCTCGGCCCATTTCCAGGCGACCTTGCGGGCCCTGGCGAGCCCGAGCTTGTGCGTGCGATGGATGTGGATGTCGGCCATGGTGGTGCGATCCTCGAATCGGAATCGTGGAGAGGATGTCAGATCGCCAGCGCGGCGCGCCGCTCGGCCGGCGGCAGCGCGGCGAGCCGCCTGACTTCGGCGTAGAAGCGCGGGAAGTCGCGG
The DNA here is from genome assembly GCA_025351025.1 of Burkholderiales bacterium. Classification (GTDB taxonomy): domain Bacteria; phylum Pseudomonadota; class Gammaproteobacteria; order Burkholderiales; family Burkholderiaceae_C; genus Schlegelella_A. The sequence goes on from JANXWR010000590.1 coordinate 4,622, forward strand.
CCCTCGCGCTCGAACAGCCGCTGGAACGCCGGTACCAGCGATGTATAGCTGGCAAGCACGCCGAACGAGGCGTTGTTGGCACGCACGAACCAGCCGTCATAGCCGGCGTAGCCGTCCCACTTCGCGGCCTTCATCGCCGCGTAGTCGGCGCGCATGCGCAGCAGCAGCACGGCCTTGGCCTCGCGCTTGGCGGCGTCGGCGGCGCTGCTCTTGTAGAGCGCCGCGAGCTCGTTGCGGTAGCGCGCCGTCAGCGCGACGAAGTCGGCGCGCCGGGCGTTGCCACGCTCGTACTCGGCGCGCGCCTCGGCGTCGGCATGCGTCGCGAGCCAGCGCTCAGCACCGATCTTCTCGACCGTGCTGGCGAACGATTCGTTGAAGAGCGTGTCGCCGGGCGCGAAGGCGACCTGGTGCGCCAGCTCATGGAAGATGAGCCGCGCCAGCTCGCCTTCCGGGTAGTCGATGAAGGTGTTGAGCAAGGGGTCGGCAAGCCAGCCGGCGGTCGGCAGCTTGCCGAGGGTCGAATACGCCGGCACCGGATAGACCGAGACCTCTAGTCCTTCGCCCTTGAGCCCGGCGGCGAAGTCCTCGGCGCCGGCGCGCTCGTAGTAGCCGCGATAGCCGACGCAGCCGACGACGGCGAAGCACCAGGTCTTCAGCGCGAGCGAGAGCTCGGGCGCGGCGACGACGTTCCAGACCGCGGCGCCGCGTTTCAGGTCGGCGTAGCGGCGATAGCTGGCGTTGTCGGGCTCGCCGAGATCGCTGACCGCAAAGTCGCGGATCCGCTGCGACAGCTCGAGCCGCGCCTTCAGCTTCGGCGGCGTCTCGGCGTCGGCCAGCCATTGCGACACGGGCCGAGCCGCTTCGACGAGGGTCAGGTGCCCGGTCGCCGACTGCGCGTAGTAGCCGATCGTCGAGCAGCCCGAGGTCAGGCAGACCGTCGCGCCGGCGAGCAGCGCGGTGGCGACGAGACCGCCGAGGCCGAGACTCGCCATCCACCAGCCGCGCTTCACCTCGACGACGGCAGCGCGGCCGAGGCGGGCTCGACCTCGACCAGGCAGTCGTAGAAGCTCGGCGCCCGGCCGATGTCGGTGAGTCGCTGGTGCGTCAGCTCGTTGGCGTTGTGGCCATCCTTGGCGAGCTTCTTCCACCACACGCCGAGGCCGTTGAC
>JANXWR010000513.1 GCA_025351025.1 Burkholderiales bacterium
GGCGGCTACGAGGTGCTCCTGGCCGAAGACGGCTTCGACGCGCTGTCGAAGGTCAACGACCATGACCCCGACCTGATCTTCTGCGACATCCTCATGCCGCGGCTCGACGGCTACCAGACCTGCGCGATCATCAAGCGCAACCTCAAGTTCGCCGGCGTGCCGATCATCATGCTGTCCTCGAAGGACGGCCTGTTCGACAAGGCGCGCGGCCGGATGGTCGGCTCCGAGGACTATCTCACCAAGCCGTTCACGAAAGACCAGCTGCTGCACGCCGTGCAGCAGCATCGGCGAGTCGCGTGATGCGCCGGCGCACACGCGCTGCGGCGACGGCGCGTCGCGATTGAGGGAAGCGAGACACCATGCCGATCCAGAAGATCCTGCTCGTCGACGATTCGAAGACGGAGCTGCACCATTTGTCCGAGCTGCTCGGCAAGCGCGGCTTCGAGGTGCGCACCGCCGAGAACGGCGAAGACGCGATGAAGAAGCTCGGCGAGGACAAGCCCGACCTGATCCTGATGGACGTGGTCATGCCCGGCCAGAACGGCTTCCAGCTGACGCGCGCGATCACGCGGGACCCGCGCTTCTCGAACGTGCCCGTCATCATGTGCACGAGCAAGAATCAGGAAACCGACAAGGTCTGGGGCATGCGCCAGGGCGCCCGCGACTACATCGTCAAGCCGGTCGATCCGACTGAATTGATGGCCAAGATCCGCGCCTTCGACTAGCCACGGCGATCGGACAGCGGATTTTCGTGAATGGCAAACAAGCAGGCACTGCGCGATCTCCAGACCCGGCTCGCCGATCGCTTGCAGGCGGCGCGCACCGAGCCGCTCGGCCGCTCGTGGCTGGCCGTCGAATGCAGCTCGCGCGGCTTTCTCTTTCCCCTGCGCGACGCCGGCGAGATCTTCGCCATGTCGCCGCTGTTGCACGTGCCGCACAGCCACCGCTGGTTCCTCGGCGTGGCCAACCTGCGCGGGCATCTGCACGGCGTCGTCGACCTGGCCGGGTTTCTCGGCGTCAAGACTGTCGAGGCCGGGCGTGAGCAGGCGCGACTGGTCGGCTTCAACCAGTCGCTCGACATCAATTGCGTGCTGCTCGTCGACCGGCTCTCGGGTCTGCGCAGCGAGAGCGACCTGACTCGCGACATCGACGAAGCCGGCGTCCGTCCGGCGTTCGTCGGTGCGCGCTATCGCGATGCCTCGGCGCGCGTCTGGCAGGAGCTGAGCCTGGTCGAGCTGGCCGGCAATGGCCTGTTCCTGAAAATCGTCGGCTAAGAGATGACAGCCCCCCGCTCCCTTCGTTCACTGCCCCCAGAGTGGGCGGCGCTGCCCTTCGGGCGGCCGAGCGGGCATCGCATTCCTGAGAGGTCCACATGAGCTTCGTCAACAAGATCAAGGGATGGGGTCAGAAGAGCTCGGCGCCCGAGCATGACGTGCTCGAGCACGACGCCGCTTTCGCCGACGCGTATGCGCAGGCCGGTGGCAGCGCCGCGCTGCCACCGCCGGACCTGCCGCTTCCCGACGTCGACCTCGACGCTTCCGCAGCCTTCGATGCCGAGCCCGGCACGCCCGGTGAAGGCCTGCCCAACTCATCGATCATTTCGGAGGCGGTGCCTTCGGAGATCGCCGACTTCACCGAGACGCGCCTGCAAGGCGCCGACACGGGCGCTGCGCCGCTCGGCGCCAGCCTGCCGCTGATCGGCAAGCGCCCGGTCGCCGATCAGCAGCGCATCCTGCTCGCCCTGCTCGGGCTCGGCCTGATCGGCCTGATCGTGTTGACGATCTATTCCTTCGTCTCGGCGAGCCGGGGCTCGGCGCAGATCGGCGCGACCGGCCAGGCGCTGATGCAGTCGCAGCGGCTCGCCAAGTCGGTGTCGCAGGCGATTGTCGGCACCGCCTCGGCGTTTCCCGAGGTCAAGGAAAGCGTCGAGGTGCTGGCCAGCAACGTGCGCAGCCTGAAGACCGGGCAGGGCAACGTTGCCGCCGCGCCTTCGGGCGTGCAGGACGCGCTCGATGCGGTGACCCCGCTCGTCGACCGCGCCGAGAAGAACGCCAACGCCATCATCGCCCAGCAGAAGGCGCTGACCGACGTCGGGCAGGCGCTGCGCGCCATCAACCGGCAGTCGTTCGACCTGCTCGAGTCGGCCGAGGCGATCCTGTCGATGAAGCTGCAGCGCGACGTCAACCCGATCGAGGTCTCGGCGCTCAGCAAGATCGTCATGCTGACGCAGCGGATCGGCAAGTCGGCGAATGAATTCCTGACCGTCGAGGGCGTCAACCCCGAGGCGGTGTTCCTGCTTGACAAGGATCTGAACTCGTTCAACGAGATCACCAAGGCGCTGCTCGAGGGCAACTCGCAGATGAGCCTGCCCGGCATCCGCGACCCGCAGGTCAAGGAGCGGCTGGTCGCCCTGGTCAAGCTCTACCAGGAAACGAAGACGCGCGGCGGCGTCATCCTCACCAACCTGCCCGGCCTCAACGCGGCGCGCGACGCGCAGACGGCGATCGTCGGCGACAGCGAAGCGCTGCGCAAGAACCTCGAGGTCGTGCAGGACCGGCTCGGCACCGAGACCGGCCTGAGCGGCTGGATCATCGTCCTGCTGCTGCTGTTCGCGCTGATCGTGATCCTGGGCGGCGCCGGGTTCCTGCGCCTCTACGTCACGGAGCAGGGCCAGCGCGCCTCGCTGGCGCAGAGCCGGCGCCTCGAGGCCGAGGGCCAGGAGCAAGAAGCCAAGCGCGTCAACGACGCCAACCAG
>JANXWR010000517.1 GCA_025351025.1 Burkholderiales bacterium
GATCCAGGGCGTCAAGGACCTCTGGATCCTCAAAACCGCATTGGGTCGGCCTGACCGCAAAGCTCACGTTGACGAGGCCAAAATGGCCGCGTAACGTGTCCCCAGCCGCCGCCGGTTGCAACTATCAGTGGGACATCGCCCTCGGGCGTGATCACGCGCACACCAGGATTCCAGGAATCGCTCTATCCCAACGGCAAGGACGCAGTCGCATACCTCAAGGGCGTCGAGGATGCCGGCTGGAAGCGGATGGACGCGACCGACTGGGTTTACCAAAGCTGGGCCTACGATGCCCACAACCTTGGGACGAGCGCTGGCTATTCAGGCGACTACCACCGCGCGCTGAAGGCGATCAATGCCAAGACGCTCATCCTCGCCGGAACGGGTGACCTTCTCAACCCGGAGTTCGAGGCGCAGGAGGCGGCGCGGTTCATCAACGACGTGCGCTACATCCCGATCAACTCGCAGCGCGCGATGGGCCACGTCTCGGGCGCCGGCATCAGCGCTCCCGAGAACGACTTTCAGAACCGCGAGATCGCGGGGTTTCTCGACGTCGTCATGAGCCAACGCAAGCGGCAGTAAGTCGGACGCACCGCGCGGTCGTTACCTTCGATCCCGCGAAACGAGTCCCGAGCTGTTGACGAAGGCTGACCGCCGGCGCCGGCTTTCCTTCTTCAGCGAAACTGCAGTGACATGAGCAATGACCTTCTTCTGTCGACTCTGTCGTGCCCCGATTGCGGCCACACAAAGGAAGAGACGATGCCGACGGACTCGTGCCAGTGGTTCTACGACTGTGAAGTCTGCGAGGCCGTCTTGCGGCCATTGGCCGGCGACTGCTGCGTGTTCTGTTCGTATGGCACCCGCAAATGCCCACCGGCTCAGGCCGACGCGGCCACGTGCTGCTCGCGCTGACGCGAGACGCGGGGTCGGATCAGAACTCGTATTCAACCTGCAGGCGAAGGGTATTCCCTGGCGACGCCGCCGCAATCCCGTGCAGAGCCTCAGCCGCGCGCCGAGCCGGCGCCCGCGCAACGCGCCCAACCACCGCAATCGCGTGCAGAGCCGCAGCCGCGCGCCGAGCGCCCCGAGCCTAGCCCGCGAGCCGAACCCCGCGGAAAAGAGCAACCCACCGGCGAGCGATAGGAGACTTGAAATGAGCGACAACACGACGATGACCGGCCAGGACCGGAAGCTGATCTCTCTCACTCAGGCTTACGAGGTGCGCGACTGGTGCAAATCGCTAGGATGCACCGAAGCGCAGTTGCGCAAAGGCGTCGACGAGGTCGGCGACTCGGCCGAGAAAGTCCGCGTCTGGCTCAAGAACAACAAATAGGCAGGTCGAGCGATGTGCTGAATGGCAGCGGGCTCAGTCGTTGTCATCGCGCCGAATCAGCGTGTCGCGGCTGATGGCCTTGTGCAACGTGCTGGTGCGGCCGCTCAAGCTGCGCACGTCGCAGCTCGGCTGCCCGGTCTCGTCGCTGCTCTCGCCGGCCATCCACGCGCGTCGCCCGCAGGAGCCTGCAGGAGCCCGCAGGAGCCTGCAGGAGCCTGCAGGAACATGTTCGGCCGCGTCTACATGGCGCTCATCTCCACGACGCACTGCAAGTACATCGCGCCGACGATGCTCGAATACGTGGAGCAGGCGGTGCTTGACGAGCGCCGCGGCGGGCGCCGCTCTAGGCACAGCCGCCGGGGCTGTTGCCCAACGCTACGGGACTGGCCGCGCTTTTACTGCGACCGCGCCACGCAGATGAACACGAGGGTCGTCTCGCCGCGCAGCGCGAGTGGCCCCGCGGCACGGCCGATATCGCCGCTGTTGTCGAGCCGGGTGACGGCGACTTCGCGGCCCTGTGCCGAGCAGGTCTTGGTGGCCTCGGCGAGCGCCAGCTTGCGCGCCTCGATGGTCTTGTTGGGCCCGAAGTTGGCCTCGGCGGTGACGGTGTAGGTGCCATTGGCCATCGGCACGACGCCGTTGCTGACGGCGCAGCCGCCGAGCAGTGCGAGAGCGGTCAACAGGTATTTCATGACGTCAAGTCCAGATGCAAAGGCGCGCAGTGTGCTCTCCCTGTGTTGCGGGCTTGTTTCTGCCCACGTTTCAGCAGGGTCTCTTGGGTCCCTGGATGGTGACGACCCGGGGCGAGGGACCGCCGGCGGCCTCGATGCGCTGGCTTGTAGATGGCCACGCTCTCTTCCTTGTCCATGTCGCCTCCTGGCGGTTGCGGCGGCTATGCGGCGCGCCGGGCCGCTCCGATACCATGCCGCGCCATGGCCCACCATCAGGAGTTCGAGTTCATCGCCGCGGTCAAGGCCGCGCTGCCGCAGTTCTTCTCCGGCCAGCGCGTGCTGGAGGTCGGCTCGCTCGACATCAACGGCTCGATCCGCACCGCCTTCGAGGCTTGCGACTACACCGGCGCCGACCTGTCGCCGGGGCCGGGCGTCGATATCGCCTGCGCCGGCCAGCTGCTTGCCTTCCCCTCGAGCCACTTCGACGTCTGCCTCTCGTGCGAATGCTTCGAGCACAACCCGTACTGGGTCGAGACCTGGGCCAATATGCTGCGCATGACGCGGCCCGGCGGCCTGGTGCTGATGAGCTGCGCCACCACCGGGCGGCGTGAGCACGGCACGACGCGCAGCGCGCCGGAGTCGTCGCCGTTCACGGTCGAGCACGGCTGGAACCACTACCGCAACCTCACCCAGGCCGACTTCGAAAGCCGATTCGACCTCGATCAATGGTTCGACGGCCACGGCTTCGTGGTTTCCGCAGAGAGCTTTGACCTGTATTTCGTCGGCATCGTGAAGGGCGGCGCGCCGCTGCCCGCCACGCTGCTGACGGATTTGCGCCGGCGCTTCTCGCCCTCGCGCTCGGCCAAGGCCTTGAAACGCCGCCTTAAGATGCTGGTGCTGCGCAACCTGTTCAGCTCGCCGCCATCGGCCTACACGAAGGGCCGCCGCTGACCGGGATCGAGCTTCGTAGCAAGAGGTAACGCGAGCCCCGGGTTCGAACGTGCGGCAGTTGGCATGCCTGCGCACGGGCCACGCGCCCTGCCCGCGTTCTCGTGGCAAATTGCCTCGGCTGCCTCCATTGCCCTCATGACCCCGACCGAACTCGCCATCTACGGCGCCGAAATGAAGCTCCTGCTGACGGGGCTGGCATCGCTGGCGGCGATCTTCTTTGCCGCCGCGCTCGTCTTCGCGTTCTTCTTCGGCACCGTCAACCCGCGCCTGCGCCGTGCCTACCGCCGCAACAAACGGCTGAAGGCGCAGGCCGAGGCATTGCGTAGCGCGAACAAGGCGCTGAAGGAAGACATGGCGAGCGGCGCCGCGCGAATCATCGCCCTCGAACAATCGAGTGCCGCGCTCGAGAAGGAAGTGCACCGTCTCGCGGGCATCCGCAAGCGCACCGACACTTCGCTGATCGAGACCAAGGCGCTGCTCGAGCGGCTGCAGACGGTGACGGTGCACGTCGACATGCCCTGA
>JANXWR010000519.1 GCA_025351025.1 Burkholderiales bacterium
CACCGAGGCACGCTTGTATCGCGCCATGTTCCTCGAGGAGATCGGCAAGGACTATGTGCGTACGGCACGCGCGAAGGGCCTGCCCGAGTCGATCATCCTGTTCCGCCACGTCCTGAAGAACGCGCTGATCCCGATCATCACCAGCGCCGGCTCCTACCTGCCCTACGTGTTTCTCGGCAGCCTGGTGTTCGAGAGCTTCTTCGGCATTCCCGGTCTCGGCGCGTTCGTCATCGAGGCCATCGCCGGCCAGGACTTCGCCATCGTCCGCTCGATGGTCTTTCTCGGCGCCGTGCTCTACATCGCCAGCTATGTCGTGATCGACCTGATGTACACCTGGGCCGATCCTCGCGTCCGCCTCGCCTGACCCGCCTCGTCGCCGTCCGATGCCCAAGATCGTCTTCCTCTGGACCGACGTCGTCCTCTACGCGATGGTCCTGCTGCTCGTCTGGTACGGCTGGCGCATCGCCGTCAACGCCAACCTGCGCGCGACCTGGGACAAGGTGCTGCGCGATCCGGCGGCGCTCAGCGCGGCGATCGTGCTGGTGCTCTTTTCGGTCGTCACACTGCTCGACAGCGTGCACTTCCGGCGCGCCCTCGCCGCGGCGCCGACCGCGGATAGCAGCGCCAGGGTCTCCTACGCCCCGACCACCGAGTCGCTGCTCGACGTGTTGCTCGCGCACCAGATCGCGACCCGCGAGATCGGCTACTCGCAGCCGCTCGCGTACAAGGGATTCACCAAGGAGCCGCTCGAGCAGGACGGCAAAGCGGTGCGCGTCTTCCCGAGGCTGAAGTTCGGCGGCGCCCAGCTCGCCGCCCCCGACGCCCAGTGGACCGGCGACATCGCGATGCGCACCGGGGTCGGCCTGGCCGGCGGCTTGGTCGTGGCGGCGCTGGCGGCGCTCCTGACCGGCTTCGCGGTGCGCCGCGCGCATGGCGGCAGCACGGGCACCGCGCTGCGCGACATCGCCGCCGACCGCACCCACATCCCGCTGCGCGCCGCGCTGATCACGTTTGCCGTGGTCTGCCTGATCGCCGGGCCCGTCGTCGCGATGATGACCGACTACCACGTCCTCGGCACCGACCGCACCGGCAACGACGTGCTCTACCAGTCGCTGAAGAGCGTGCGCACGGCTTTCGTCATCGGCACCCTGGCGACAGTCGCGACCTTGCCGTTCGCCCTCGTCCTCGGTGTGCTCGCCGGCTACTTCAAGGGCTGGGTCGACGAAGTCATCCAGTATCTCTATACGACGCTCAGCTCGGTGCCGAACGTGCTGCTCATCGCCGCTTGCGTGCTGATGGTGCAGGTCTTCCTCGACCAGCACAGCGAGATGTTCGAGACCGGCTCGGAGCGCTCGGACCTGAAAATTTTCCTGCTCTGCGTGATCCTCGGCCTGACCGGCTGGGCGACGCTTTGCCGCCTGATCCGCGGCGAAACGCTCAAGCTGCGTGAGCTCGACTTCGTGCAGGCGGCAACGGCCTTCGGCGTCGACCACGCGCGCATCATGGCGCGCCACATCGTGCCCAACGTCATGCACCTGGTGCTGATCACGACGGTGCTGAGCTTCTCGGACCTGATCCTGTACGAGGCGGTGCTCACCTACGTCGGCGTTGGCGTCGATCCGTCGATGAACAGCTTCGGCGGCATGATCAACCTGGCGCGCAGCCAGATGAGCGGCGATCCTGTGGTCTGGTGGAGCTTCGTCTCGGCGTTCACCTTCATGGTGACGCTGGTGCTCGCCGCCAACCTGTTCGCCGACGGCGTGCGCGACGCCTTCGATCCGCGCGCCAGAAGCTTTCGCCCGCGCCTGCGCCGCGCCGCGATGAGCTGATGCCGGCGACCGACGAAGCCCCTGGCCCGACGGGTACGTCGGTCGGCCCCCCGAGGGAGCGTGGGCCGGCTTGGGAACGGCCCGGCGCTCGGCCCACTCCTCACCGGACGACGCTTGAGATCATCGGCCTCGAGGTCGCGCTCGACGCCGACGCCGGCCTAGTCAAGGCGATCGACGGGCTGACGCTGTCGATCACGCGCGGCGAGACCTTCGCCCTGGTCGGCGAGTCGGGCTGCGGCAAGAGCATGACGGCGCTCGCCCTGATGCGCCTGCTGCCGGAGAACAGCCGCGTCGTCGGCGGCAGCGTCGCCCTCGAAGGCCTGGACCTGCTCGCCTTGCCCGAGGCCGGCATGCGCGCCGTGCGCGGCGGTCGCATCGGCATGATCTTCCAGGAGCCGGGCACCAGCCTCAACCCGGTCATCAAGGTCGGCGCGCAGATCATCGAGGCGATCGAGACGCACACCGCGCTGCGCGGCGAGGCGTCGCGGGCCAAGGCCATCGAGTGGCTCGGCCGGGTCGGCATTCCCGAGCCGGCGCAGCGCATCGACGAATACCCGTTCCGCCTGTCCGGCGGGCAGAAGCAACGCGTCATGATCGCCATGACACTGGCCTCGGAGCCCGACTTCCTGATCGCCGACGAGCCGACCACGGCGCTCGACGTGACGATCCAGGCGCAGATCCTCGAGCTGCTCAAGGACCTGCAGCGCGAGCAGGGCATGGGGCTGCTCCTGATCACGCACGACCTGGCCGTCGTCTCCGACATGGCCGACCGCGTCGCCCTGATGTATGCCGGGCAGATCATCGAGGTTGCCGAGGCGGCCGACTTCTTCGCCGCGCCGAAGCATCCCTACGCACGGCTGCTGCTGCGCGCCTTGCCGGACGCCGGGCGGCGCGGCGAGTCGCTCGCCGCCATTCGCGGCTCGGTGCCGCCGCTCTGGCTGCGCTTCGACGGCTGCCGCTTCGAGCCGCGCTGCGACCGGGCCTTCGGTCCGTGCCCGACGACGCTGCCGGCCCTGACGCCGCTCGACGCGACGCGAAGCGTCCGCTGCCTGCTCTATACCGAGCTGGCCACGGCGGATGCGCTGGCCGCTCCAGCCAACACGTTGCCGGCTGCACGCGCACCCGTTGCACCACCGCCATTCGCCGACGTACCGGCCGGCGCGCCGCTGCTTCAAGTGGACAACCTGGCGGTGCGCTTTCCGATCCGGCGCGGCCTGCTGCAGCGCACGACCGGCGTCTTCAGCGCGGTCGACGGCGTCTCGTTCGATGTCGCGTCCGGCAAGACGCTGGCCCTGGTCGGCGAGTCCGGCTGCGGCAAGACGACAACCGGCAAGGCGATCGTCCAATTGCTCCGCGGCCAGGCGATCATCGAGGGCAGTGCCCATCTCGGCGGGCAGGACCTGTTCAGCCTGGAGGGCGAGGCCTTGCGCTCGGCGCGGCGCGGCATCCAGATCATCTTCCAGGACCCGTTCGCCTCGCTCAACCCGCGCATGCGGGTGCTGGCGATCCTGGAGGAGGGCCTCCTGGCGCTGCGCCCGGAGATGGACGCGGCCGAGCGCCGGGCCAGGATCGACGAGCTGGTCGAGCAGGTGGGCCTGCGCCGCGACTCGCTCGACCGCTTTCCCCACGAGTTCTCCGGCGGCCAGCGGCAGCGAATCGCCATCGCCCGCGCCCTGGCCGTGCAGCCCCGGCTCATCGTCTGCGACGAGCCGACCTCGGCGCTCGATGTCTCGGTTCAGGCGCAGATCCTCAACCTGCTCGGCCAGCTGCAGCGCGACCTCGGCCTTTCGCTGCTGTTCATCACGCACAACATCGGCGTCGTCGAGTACCTGGCCGACGACATCGTCGTCATGCAGCGCGGCCGGGTCGAAGAACAGGGGCCGACCGGCGAGGTCCTCGCTCACCCGCAGTCGGCGTACACACGAACGCTGCTCGATGCCGTGCCCCGAATGACTGTTGGTTAAAGCAGACGCCGGGCTACCGCCTGGCAAAAATTCGGGTCAATCCTGTCGAGGCTTCGCCAAGCCTCCGTGACAATAAAGTTACAGCCTGTGCGAATAACGAGCGCTTGTCCTACCCGGGCGGCCGCCGTTACGCGCGGGACCGAGGTCTATCGATCCACTTTTTTGTCCCTTGGGAGGTCCCGATGTTGAAGAGAACGAAGCTCTGCACGAGCTTGATGATCGCGTTCGGAAGTGGCATTGCTGCGATGCCGGCGATGGCGCAGCAAACGCTGGAGCGGGTTGAGATCACCGGTTCTTCGATCAAGCGGATCGACGCCGAGACGGCACTGCCGGTCCAGGTGATCACGCGCGAGCAG
>JANXWR010000202.1 GCA_025351025.1 Burkholderiales bacterium
TTCCACGAGCTGATCGGGCCCTATCCGTGGCTCACCAAGCGCGTCGCGCGGGTGCTCGACGCCGAGGCGGTGATTCCCGGCCGCAACCCCTTCGCCTACCTGTTTGCGCTGTTCGTTCCCTACGCCGGCCGCGCCGGCGGCGGTGCTGGCGGCGTGATCGTCGTCGCGGCGGTGATCGGCATCCTCGCCGCGGTCGCGCTGCCGGCCTACAAGGACTACACGACGCGAGCCAAGCTCGCCTCCGCCTACGTCGTCAGCGGCCCGGCGCGGCAGAAGGTGGCTGACTATTTCGAGGAGCACAAGCAGCCGCCCGCCAACCTGAAGGAAGCCGGCTTGTCGCCTGGCCTGCCCGGCGGCGCGACGCTCTCGCTCGACGCCCAGAGCATGGTGCTCACCGTCGAAACACCGGAAGGCGACCTGGTGTTCGTGCCGCAGCCGGGCGCCGACGGCAGGCTCGCCTGGCGCTGCATGCCGGGCGAGACGACTCGGGTGGCCGCGGTGCCGCTGGCGTGCCGCGGCCGGGCGCCGGCAGGCGAGGCGGAGGACGAGCCCGCCTCGGCGCCGAAGTAGCTCAGTCGGCCGTGACGAGCAGGCGATTGACGTCGACGAAGGGACCGGCCGAGACCGGCTTGCGCAGCTCTTTAGCGGCCTCCGCGCCGCCGGTGCGCCACCCTTCGTCAAGGGTTGCCCCGGGGAACGTTCCGATTTCGACTCGGCCGATACTCGAACGTCCATCACAAGAGGAGTCAGGACGATGAAATTCCAGCCACGATTCGCCCTTGTCGGCGCCGGCCTCGCGCTGGTCGCCGGCAGCCTCTTCGCGCAGGCCAGCGGTCTGACCCGTACGATGGTCGGCCGCGCCGACGTCTCGGTGCCGGGACGTGAAGCCGTCGTCGCCCGCGTCGAGGTCTCGCCCGGCACCTACGCCGGCCGGCACACCCATCCCGGCGACGAGATCAGCTACGTGCTCGAGGGCGAGGCCGAGCTGCTCATCGACGGCGAACCGCCGCGCATCGTCAAGGCCGGCGAGTCGTTCGTGATCCCGGCGGGCGTCATCCACGACGCGCACAACGCCACCGACAAGCCGATCAAGCTGGTCGGCGTCTACGTCGTCGAGAAGGGCAAGCCGCTGGCGTCGCCGGCACCGGCGAAGTAGGCGCGTCCCGCGGAGGTCAGCCGACGCGCTCGGCGTCGTAGCCCTCGGCGCGCATCGCCTCGAGGATCTTCTCGATGTGCGCGGCGCCGCGCGTCTGCACCACGACCTCGATCTGCACCCGCTCGACCGAGAGCGAGGTGAAGGCGCGCTGGTGCTGCACCTCGTCGATGTTGGCGCCGAGCCGGGCCAGCAGCGCGGCGACGTCGGCCAGCGCGCCGGGGACGTCGCGCACGTCGACGCGCAGGCGGGCCAGGCGGCCCGACTTGACCATGCCGCGCTCGATGATCTCGGCCAGCACCAGCGGCTCGATGTTGCCGCCGCAGAGCACGAGGCCGACCTTGCGGCCGGCAAAGCTCGCCTTGTCCTTCAGGACCGCGGCCAAGCCGACTGCGCCTGCCCCTTCGACGACGGTCTTTTCGATCTCGAGCAGCATCAGGATCGCCTGCTCGATGTCGTCTTCGGAGACGAGGACGACGTCGTCGACGAGATCGCGGATCACCGGCAGCGTCAGCGCGCCCGGCGACTTGACGCCGATGCCGTCGGCGATCGTCGCCTGGCGGCTCTCGCGGCTCTGGCCGTGCTTCGAGTTCCAGGCCGCCGGGAAGCGCTCGGTCTGCACGCCGACGATGCGCATCTCCGGCTTCAGCGCCTTGGCCGCGGTGGCCATGCCGGCGATCAGGCCGCCGCCGCCGATGGCCACGACCAGCGTGTCGAGCGACGGCTGCTGCGCCAGCATCTCGAGCGCGACCGTGCCCTGGCCGGCGATGACGTCGCGGTCGTCGAACGGATGCACCAGCGTCAGGCCGCGCTCGGCCGCCAGCGCCAGGCCGATGACGCGGGCGTCGTCGAAGGTGTCGCCCTGCAGCACGACCTCGGCACCGAAGCCGCGCGTGTTCTCCACCTTCACCGACGACGCGAAGCGCGGCATGACGATCGTCGCGGCGATGCCCATGCGCTCTGCGTGATAGGCCACCGCCTGCGCGTGGTTGCCCGCCGACACGGCGAGGACGCCGCTGCTGCGCTCGGCCGGCGTCAACTGCGCCATCTTGTTGAAGGCGCCGCGTTCCTTGAACGACGCCGTGAACTGCAGGTTCTCGAACTTCAGGAAGACCTCGCAGCCGCAGATCGCCGACAGCGTGCGCGAAGCGAGGCAAGGCGTTTCGTTCAGCTCGCCGCGCAGGCGCGCCGCGGCGAGGTCGATCTCGTGCGCGAGGGCGCGGTCCGGAGCGGCGGTCATGGCGGCATTCTCTCGCCGTTCGCGAACACCGGTTCCTGCGCGATCCGATGCGCGAAAGGCGGCGAGCCCGAGACACATCGAGACACGCCTGGTACACAAAGCGGCACAAAGACACGAATCGATTTCACGTTCGTTCTGCGGCCCAGACCGTCTGTCGGTTTGCAGGCCGGAACCCCCTTGGACGCGGGGTTGTTGCCGCTCGGGCGACCATCCACATTCACGCCTTCGGCTTCGGACCCACGACGCCCCATCAAGAGAGTCGCACCATGTTCAGGTTCACTTCTTCCCATCTCGCGCTGGCGATCGCTTCGCTTGTCGCGGCAGCCCCGGCGCTCGCCGCCGATGTGTCGTTCTCCGGCTTCACGCACGGTTCGGAAACGGTCACCGCGACGCTGACCGGGCCGAACGTCGCGCTCCCCGCCAAGGCTGTGTCGGCGGGGGGGGGTTTCGACGGTCCTCAACGGCGGGCCGAGCTTCGAGGCCTACTGCGTCGACCTGAAAGTGCCGACGCACCGGGCAGACTTTTCGCCTCTGAAACGCAACTTACCCCCCGCGAACGCGGGGGTCGCCTTCAGGCACCGACGCGCACCACCTTCAGCATGTTGGTGCCGCCGGGGTAGCCCATCGGCTCGCCGCAGGTGATGCCGTAGGTGTCGCCGGGCTTGAGCACGCCGGCCTCGATAAGCAGCTCCTCGGCGTGGCGCAGCGCCTCGTCGCGATCGGCGAAGCTCGGCATGAGCAGCGGCGTGACGTTGCGGTACATCGCCATGCGCCGCTGGCTGCGCACCTGCGAGGTGATGCCGAAGATTGGCACGTGAATCTTCTGCCGGCTCATCCACAGCGCCGTCGAGCCCGACTCGGTGAGGGCCAGGATCGCCTTGCAGCCGAGGTGATAGGCGGTGAAGAGAGCGGCCATGGCGATCGACTGGTCGATCCGGCCGAAGGTCTTGTTGGTGAAGCCGGCGTCGAGCGAGATCTCCTCGGAGCGCTCGGACTCGACGCAGATCGAGGCCATCATCTCGACTGTCTCGACCGGATAGCGGCCGGCCGCCGTCTCGGCCGAGAGCATCACCGCGTCGGTGCCGTCGAGCACGGCGTTGGCGACGTCGCTGACCTCGGCGCGCGTCGGCACCGGGTTGACGATCATCGACTCCATCATCTGCGTCGCCGTGATGGTGATGCGGTCCATCTCGCGGGCCATCTTGATCATGCGCTTCTGCA
Source organism: Burkholderiales bacterium (assembly GCA_025351025.1). Classification (GTDB taxonomy): domain Bacteria; phylum Pseudomonadota; class Gammaproteobacteria; order Burkholderiales; family Burkholderiaceae_C; genus Schlegelella_A. The sequence continues at coordinate 3,615 of JANXWR010000202.1, forward strand.
GCGCCGGCACCGCCGCGTTGCCGACCTCTACGGCGAGGTCGCCACGCGCCACCATGATGCCGTCGGACGCCTTCAGTATCGACTCGAGCGCCGGGATCGCCTCGCTGCGCTCGATCTTGGCGATCATCTGCGGCTTGTGCCGCCACTGCTCGCCGGCGACGTTGGCCAGCTGGCGCGCCATCTCCATGTCGGTGGCGTTCTTCGGAAAGCTCACCGCAAGGTACTCACACTGGAACGACATCGCCGTCTTGATGTCTTCCATGTCCTTGGCCGTCAATGCCGGCGCGGTCAGGCCGCCGCCGGCCTTG
>JANXWR010000561.1 GCA_025351025.1 Burkholderiales bacterium
GGCGGAGGCCTGAGAGCTTGTCCGTGAATAAGACGCCCCCGCGTTGCGAAGAGAAAGCGCGCCCGCAAGGCGCGAGCCGCAGCCCAGGCTGGCCGCCTGGGCAAGGGTTGCAACGCCGCGGCCGCGCTTTCTCTTCGCAACCCATAGGGCTGGCGCTGCAAGGGGCACAGGCGGGTGTCGCGAGCCGCTTGTGGCGCAGAGCACCACGGCGCGACTCGCTCCTACGCTTGCGCCCCTTGCAGCGCCAGCGTGGGGGCGTCTTATCCACGGACAAGCTCTAAGGAAGGGATCGACATGCAGCCCGAGCATCCCGAAGCGCAGGCCGGCGCCCGAACGCCGCCGCTCGCCGGCATCACCGTGATCGACCTGAGCCGCGTCGTCGCCGGGCCCTACTGCACGATGATGCTGGCCGACCTCGGCGCGACGGTGATCAAGATCGAGCATCCGAGCGAGCCCGACTATGTGCGCGACTTCCCGCCGCACGTGGCGGGGGGCGGCAGCGCCTACTTTGCACAGTACAACCGGCACAAGCTCGGTGCGAGCCTCGATCTCAAGCATGCCGACGGCAAGGCGCTGCTGCTCGAGCTGGTGGGCAAGGCCGACATCCTGGTCGAGAACTTCCGGCCCGGCACGATGGACAAGCTCGGCCTCGGCTGGCCGACCCTGCAGACCGCGAATCCGCGCCTCATCTACACCGCGATCAGCGGCTTCGGGCACAGCGGCCCGAACTCGCCGCGGCCTTCGTACGACAGCACCGCGCAGGCCGCGGGCGGCCTCTGGTCGATGAACGGCTATCCCGGCCAGCCGCCGGTGCGGGTCGGCAGCATCATCGGCGACCTCGCGGCGTCTTTCTACGCAACGATCGGCACGCTCGCTGCGCTGCGCGAGGTCGAGCGCAGCGGCCTCGGCCAGAGGGTCGATATCTCCCAGCAGGACTCGGTGGTCACGCTGACCGAGAGCGCGATCGTCAACTACACCGTCGGCGGCAGCGTCGCCCAGCCGCTCGGCAGCGCGCACCCGTTCGCGCGGCCCTACGGCCAGTTCCCGTGCAAGGACGGCTTCGTCTTCTTCGGCTCGTATAGCGACAAGCTCTGGCGCGACACGTGCGCGATCTTCGGCGAGCCGGAGCTCGCCGACGACCCCGAGATCGACACCATGGTCAAGCGCTTCGACGAAGCGACCTACAAGCGCCGCATCGAACCGCTCATCGAGCGCTGGTTCATGCCGCGCACCAAGGCCGAGCTGGAAGCGATGGCCGGACACCGCATCGCGCTAACGCCGATCAAGAGCATCGACGAGGTCGTCGGCGACTCGCATCTGCGCGCGCGCGAGATGTTCGTGCCGGTCCGGGTGGGCGAAGCCGAGGTCGAGGTGTTCGGCTCGCCGCTGAAGCTCTCGGGTAGCCCGGTGCGCGTGGACGGCGCGGCACCGATGCTCGGGCAGCACAACCGCGAGGTCTACGTCGAGTGGCTCGGCATGCCGGCGGAACGCTTCGAGTCGTTGCGGGCGGCTGGCGTGATCTGACGCCGGCACGGCGCCGCCTCGGGAGCTGCCCTGTCAGCGCTTCCCCTTCACGAGCTGCGGCCCTTCCTTCTGCAGCTTGACCACGACGGCGACGTGCAGCTCGCGGGCCGTGAGCCCTTCGAGCTCGGCCGGCACCTCGAGCCGGGCCGCGCGCTGGCCGCGGGCGGGTCGCAACTCGAGCCGGGGCGCGTCGGCTTCCTTCGAAGGATGGAAGAGGGCGTGCACCTTGCCCTTGGCGTCGAACAGGACCTGGATTTGCATGGCAGCCTCCTAGAAGGTGTCGACTTGAGACGCTAGCACCTGGATCCGCGCCACCACCGGCGCGCCCGACTGGCCTTGCCCGCGCAGCGTCACCAGATTCGCCGTCGACGCCGGACTCGAGAGGCTCCACGCCGACCCCTCCGACTGGATGGTGACGCTCTGCGCGGTGTCGCCGTCGCCGGGAGATTCGATGCCGGCCCAGACGCGGCTCCAGCGAAACGGGCTGATGTTCGAGCCCCAGGTGACGCTGAACGAGATCGGTACGCCGGACGTCATGCTCAGATCGCCTGCCGATGCGATCACCACTGCGGTCGTGAATGCGGCCATGACGGGTCTCCTGAGTCGTGTCCTGCCATCATGCCTCGTCGCGTCCTTCAGGGGAACTCCCCTGACGCTTGTCGAACGACGCACCGACAAGCGGGTCGGTCAGTCCTCGCCGCGCCCCTTGAATTCGCCGACCAGCTGCTGCTGGGTGTTCGGTGGTACCGCCTCGTAGTGCGAGAAGTCGATGATGTACCGGCCCTGGGCACTGGTCAGCGCGTTGAGCCGGCTCTGGTAGCCAAGCAGCTCCGACATCGGCGCCTGGCCGCGAACCGTCATCGTCCCGGGCGCACCGCTCGTCGTGCCGCTCACCATGCCCCGGCGCGAGGCGAGGTCGCCGGTGATGTCGCCCAGGGCCGGCTCGGGGGCGGTGATCTCGACGTGCACGATCGGCTCGAGAACGATCGGCCGGGCCTCGCGCACCGCGGCGAGAAAGGCCTTGCGGCCGGCGGTGACGAAGGCGATCTCCTTGCTGTCGACGCTGTGGTGCTTGCCGTCGTAAACGACGACGCGGACGTCGACGATCGGGTGGCCCGTGATGGCGCCGCTCGCGAGCACCTCGCGAACGCCTTTTTCCACCGCCGCAATGAACTGGCCCGGGATCGTGCCGCCGCGAACCTGGTCGACGAACTCGAAGCCGCCGCCACGCGGCAGCGGCTCGACGCGCAGGAAGACTTCGCCGAACTGGCCGGCACCGCCGCTTTGCTTCTTGTGGCGGTGGTGGCCCTCGGCCGGTGCCGTGATCGTCTCGCGGTATGCGATGCGCGGCGGCCGCGTGTTGACCTCGAAGCGATAGGTCTCGCGCAGCCGCTCCAGCAGCACCCGCAGGTGCAGCTCGCCGAGGCCGAAGACGATGGTCTCGTTGGTGCTGGCCACGTGCTCCAGCTTCAGGCACGGATCTTCATCGACGAGCTTGGTCAGGATTTCCCACATGCGCTGCTCGTCGCCGTGGCGCTTGGGCTCGATGGCCAGTCCGTGCACGGGCTTGGGGAAGGGCAGCGGCGCGAGGTGGATGTGGTTGTCTTCGGCGGCGTCGTGCAACACCGCGTCGAAGCGGATCTCGTCGACCTTGGCGATAGCGACGATGTCGCCGGGCAGGGCCTGCGCCACCTCGACGTGGTCCTTGCCGCGCAGCATGAACAGGTGGCCGACCTTGAAGGGCTTCCTGTCTTCGCCGACGTAGAGCAGGCTCTCCTTCGTGACCGTGCCCTGATGGACGCGGCACACGCCGAGCCGGCCGACGAAGGGATCGACGGTCACCTTGAACACATGGGCCAGCACGTGCCGGGCCGGGTCGGGCAGCGCGGCCAGCGGCACGGCAGCGGCACCCTCGCCGCGCAGGAACGCCGGCGGATTGGCCTCGCCCGGATGCGGCAGCAGCTTGACGATGATGTCGAGCAGCTCGGCGACCCCCACGCCGCTCCGTGCCGAGACGAAGCACACCGGAATCAGATGCCCTTCGCGCAGCGCCTGTTCGAGCGGCGCGTGCAGCTCGGAGGTGTCGACGTCGCCGTCTTCGAGGTAGCGCTCGACGAAGCCGGCGTCGACTTCGACGACCTGCTCCACGAGGGCCCGGTGCGCGCTTTCGACGCTGCCGAAATCGCTGTGCCCTTGCCGGTTGTGAAAGCAGTCGACGACCCGGGCGCCGCCGGCATCGGGAAGGTTCAAGGGCAGGCATTCCTTGCCGAACGCGGCCTGGATCTGGGTCAGCACGGCGGCCAGGTCGACCCCGGGCGCGTCGATCTTGTTGACGATGATCAGCCGGTCGCGCTGGCGCGCCGCCGCGTGTTCCATCATTCGAACCGCCATCGGCTCGACGCCGGCCGCGGCGTTGATGACCACGGCCGCCGTCTCCACCGCCTCAAGCGCCGGCAGGCTCTGGCCCAGGAAATCGGCCGACCCCGGGGTGTCGATGAAGTGAACCCGCGTGCCGCCGTGCATGACGTGGAGCACGGCGGAGTTGAGCGAATGCTGCATGCGCCGCTCGAGCGGGTCGAAGTCGCTGGCTGTCGTGCCGCGCTCGAGGCTGCCCGGCGTACCGATCGCTCCCGCAGCGGCGAGCAAGGCTTCGGCCAGGCTCGTCTTGCCTGCGGCGGCCGGGCCGATCAGCGCGAGCGTTCGGATCGATGCGACCCCGGCGCCTGGAAGTGGGATTGACATGCGAATGTCTTGCGCAACGGGTTCCAAGGAAGTCGAATTATGGAATCCGTCTTGGAGATATGGAAATCAAACGCTCTCAGCGGGTGTGAGAACGGGCCTTTCAACCTTAGGCGCGGCGCGGCGGCGCCGCAAGAGATACCAGGATGCGGGTACGACCAGCATGCTCAGCAGCGGCGCGGTGACCATGCCGCCGACCATTGGTGCGGCGATGCGGCTCATCACTTCCGAACCGGTGCCGCTTCCCCACATGATCGGCAGCAGCCCGGCGATCACAACCGCGACCGTCATCGCCTTCGGACGAACCCGCTGGACGGCGCCTTCACGGATAGCGGCCAGTAGCGTCTCGTCGTTGTCCGGCTCGCCCGCGGCCAGTCGCCTGGCTAGCGCGTTCTTCAGGTAGACCAGCATCACCACGCCGAACTCGGCGGCGATACCCGCCAAGGCGATGAAGCCAACCGCCGAAGCGACCGAGAGCGAGTGACCCAACGCGCACACGAGCCAGAAGCCGCCAACGAGCGAGAACGGCACGGCCGCCATCACCAGCGCCGCTTCCGCGAAAGAGCGAAACAGGAGATAGAGCAGAACGAAGATCACGGCCAGCGTCAACGGCACGACCAGCTTGAGCCGCTCGGTCGCTCGCTCCAGATACTCGAACTGTCCCGACCAGGACACGGCATAGCCGGGCGGCAGCTTGACCGACTTCGTGACGGCGGCCTGCATGTCGGTGACGACCGAGCGCAAGTCACGGCCGCGCACGTCGACGTAGATCCAGCCGGAGAGGCGCGCGTTCTCGCTGCGCAGCATCGGCGGGCCTTCGTCGATGCTCACCTTCGCGACGTCCTTCAGCAGCAGTTGCGCACCCTTGTCGGTCACGAAGGGCAGCTCGCGCAGCCGCTGCAGGGAGTCGCGGATCTCGCGCGGATAGCGCACGTTGATCGGATAGCGCTCGCGGCCCTGGATCACCTCGCCAACGTTGTCGCCACCGATCGCCGTCGACACCACGGACTGCACGTCGGCGACCGACAGGCCGTAGCGGGCCGCGGCCGAGCGGTCGACGTCGACATCGATGTAACGCCCCCCGGTCAATCGTTCGGCAAGGGCCGACGACACGCCCGGGACGCCTCTGACCGCCGACTCGATCTGCGTCGTCAGCTTG